>DATHBC010000184.1:0-2745 GCA_035296345.1 Pyrinomonadaceae bacterium
CATAATCGTAATTTTCGAGCTTCTGCATTCTTTCGTGCCCGGCTTGGTGCGATTCCTTATCGATAAAGCCCCACGCGAAGCCGCCCGAAAGAAACTGCAATCCGCTGTTGACGAGCGCCGACCAGCGACCTTTCTGGAACGAGCCGTGAAAATTGCGCACCGCGTGCAGCTCGTCGTAAAGCCACGAGCCGTTTACTTTCTGCTCGTAATGCCTGAGCGTGGCGGTCGTGTAATCTTCTTTTATCAAGGCTTCTAAAATCGTCTCCGCCGCCAGCATTCCCGATTTCATCGCCGTGTGAATGCCTTTTATGCGCTGACCGTTCAGAAAAGAAGCGCAGTCGCCGACCAGCAGAACGCCGTCCGCGTAAAGCTGCGGCATCGTGTGCCAGCCGCCCGCGTTGATGGTTTTCGCGCCGTATTTTATCATCTTTCCGCCGGCTAAAATTGCGGCGACTTCCGGATGCGTTTTGAATTTCTGAAACTCGGCGTGCGGGTCGATCAGCGGGTCGAGATAATCCAGCCCGGTCACGTAACCGATGCTGACGATGTTGTTTTTCATCCCGTAAATCCAGCCGCCGCCGTAAGTTTTCGTATCCGACGGGAAACCGAGCGTGTGAATAATTCGACCTTCTGCGAAATTCCCCGCCGGAACTTCCCAAAGCTCTTTCACGCCGAGCGAATAAACGGTCGGCTCTTTGCCTTTATTCAAGCCCAAACGATTCGTTAATTGTTTCGTCAGAGAGCCGCGAGAGCCTTCGCCCAAAACCGTAATGCGCGCCAGAAGGTCGACGCCCGGCTCGAAATTCGCTTTCGGCTTGCCGTCTTTGCCGATGCCTTTGTCGCCGGTGCGGACGCCGATAACCGCGTCCGATTCGTCGTACAAAACTTCGGACGCGGGAAATTCGGGAAAAATATTGATGCCCGCTTCCTCGCATTTTTCGCCCATCCATTCGCAGATTCGACTTAGAGAAGCGATGTAATAACCGTGATTTTTCAAAGGCGGCGGCGTAATGGGCGCGGCGATTTTGCTTTTTTCGGTCAGATACCAGAAAGCGTCCTCGGTAACTTTCGCGTCGACCGGGCAGCCCTGCTCAAGAAAATCCGGCATCAATTCCTGGAAAGTTCGCGGGTCGAGCACCGCGCCCGACAAAATGTGCGCGCCGACAAACGAGCCTTTTTCGATTATCGCGATTTCCAAATCGCCAAGCGGTTTGCCTGTCCGTCTGCCGCCGGCGATTTCCTCGTCGTGACGGTTGATTAAATTTTTCAGATGCAGCGCAGCCGCCAGATTTGCCGGTCCCGCGCCGACAAAAACCACGTCCATCGGTAGTTGTTCACGTTCAGTCATCGTTTGCCCTCTTTAAAATGAATGGTCATTCAGTTTTTTTTAAGTATAGCAAATTTTTTTAGGCTTTTCGGAAATCTTACGCAAAAGTTTGCCGTCTATTCGTAATTTATTTTACAGTAGGTTTTATTTTATGAAAGACAATTCCAAACCAAACCTGATGCCGCTGTTTTTCGTCATCGCCGGAAGCTGTTTGCTGGCGCTGCCCGGCGCTTACGGCGCGTTCTTTTTGTTTATGTTCGCGACTGAAGAAGGCGGCAGAAATCCGCTGATGCTGTTGCTGCCGCTGCCGCCGATTATCTGTTTTTCGCTTTTGTTCGGCTACATCTGGACGGCAATGACGAAACGCTTTGTCGGCTGGCTGTGGAGCGTTTCTTTTTTATTTAATCTGATTATTACGATAATCAGTCTGTTGGTGATGTCTTATGTTTTTATGGAAGGTCCGAAGCATGACACTTCTCCGATATTATTCTTCCTGTTTGCGGGCTGGACGACTTTCGTGACCGTCGCTTCGGCGCATTACTTTCGCCTGAGCCGCGCGGGAAAGAAAGTCAGCCTGCCGTAGATTTTATTGAAAACCGGCGCAAACCGTTTATAATGCATCTCGAAGTTTTATGTTTTCAAACGCAAAAAGCGCCGGCGTTCTTCTATTGCTGATTCTTCTTCTCTGCGGCTGCCTGTTTCCGGCTTGTCGGCTCGGTTCCGGCAATCAGGTAAAAATCAATAACGAAATGCCCGGGACAATTCTCTGGGCATGGGAGCGCGGCGAAGATTTGCGCTTTCTCGACACGCGCCGTTTCGGCGTCGCCTTTCTGGCGCAGACTTTGGTTTTAGAGCGCGACGAAATCGTTTTTCGCCCGCGTCGCCAGCCGTTGGAGCTTGCGCCGAACACTTACGCAATCGCCGTCACGCGCATCGAAACGAATAAAGAAAAAAATAAGCGTCCCGCGCTTTCCGATAAGCAAAAAAACAAAATAATATCGCTCATTAAACGGACGATGGATTTGCCTGACGTGCGTGCCGTGCAGATTGATTTCGACGTGATGGCGTCGGAAAGAAATTTTTATAAATCCCTGGCGCGGGATTTACGCAAAAATCTGCCGGAAAATACGCCTTTAACGATAACGGCGCTCGCTTCGTGGTGCGTCGGCGACCCGTGGTTTAACGAAATGCCGGTTGACGAAGCCGTGCCGATGGCGTTTCGGATGGGCGCGGACGATAAAGCTATACGCGATTTTCTGGCGAAGGAAAACGACTGGCGCGAGCCTCTCTGCAAAGGCAGCTACGGCATCGCTCTGGACGAGCCTTTGCTGGAAACGAAATTCAAGCCGAACCGCAGATTATTTATTTTCAATTCCGACGCGAAAGGCTGGAAAGCCGAGGATTTAGAGCGTTTGCCC
>DATHBC010000185.1:0-1511 GCA_035296345.1 Pyrinomonadaceae bacterium
GTTCGAAGCGCAGGAATTGAGCATTCCGAGCAGCGCGGCGACGCCGCCGAAAGACGCGCCGTAGCCGATGCTGGTCGGAACGGCGATAACCGGCACTTTGACCAGACCGCCGACGACCGACGGCAGCGCGCCTTCCATTCCCGCCGCGACGACGACGACGCGCGCCGTTTGCAAAATCTCTCTTTCCGATAAAATCCGGTGAATCCCCGCCACGCCCGCGTCCCAGATTCTTTTGACGCGGTTGCCCATCGTTTCCGCCACGAGCGCGGCTTCTTCGGCGACGGGAATATCGCTCGTCCCGGCGGTCACGACGGCGATTTCGCCCATCCCGAGCTCGGTTTTGTCGCGGCGGACGCGAACGAGCTTTGCCGCTTCGTGCCATTCGGCTCCGTTGAAAACGTTGCGGATTTCGCCGAAAGTATCCGCGTCGGTGCGCGTAATCAAAACGTTCGGCGAGCGAGCGACGAGCTTTTCAAAAATGCCTACGACCTGCGCGCGCGTTTTTCCCTGCCCGAAGATGACTTCGGGAAAGCCCTGCCGCTCGGCGCGGGCGTGGTCGACTTTCGCGTAGCCGATATTCTCGTAAGACAGATTTTTCAAACGCTCGGCGGCTTCCGTCAAAGGCGTTTCGCCTTTCGCGTGCGCGAGCAGAATTTCCTCGATTTCCCTCTGGTTCATAAAAATTAGTTTACGATTTCGCCGCGAAAAGTAAAAAGCGACCGTTTATTTTCTCTTTTTTCCGTTAATAAGTCTTTCATAATTAAATTCCGCGAAATTTTTGTCCTATTTGTGACATTCGCGCAAAAAAGTGTAGAGTAAAAACCTGTATGGAATTGACCGTCGCCATTACGGGCGCATCAGGCACGATTTACGCTTACCGCACGTTGCAGCTTCTGGCGGAAAGCGGCGCGGTTTCGCAGGTGAATTTGATAATGTCCGGCACCGGCGCGACCGTGGCGCAGGTGGAAACGGGCGCAAACCTGCGCGAGCCGAACGCGGAAAAAATCAACGAATGGCTCGGCTTGGAGAAAGATTCCAAATTTATACGCTTCTGGCGGCTCGATAATCTGGCGGCAAAGCCCGCGTCCGGCTCCTACCGGCAGGAAGGAATGATAATCGTGCCGTGCTCGATGGGAACGCTCGGCGCAATCGCGACGGGCGCGGGCGCAAACCTGATACATCGCGCCGCGGACGTGACTTTGAAAGAAGGCAGAAAGCTCGTCCTGGTTCCGCGCGAAACGCCTTATAACGCGATTCATCTGGAAAATATGCTGCGCCTGACGCGCGCCGGAGCGCGAATTCTGCCCGCCAGTCCCGGTTTTTATCATCGCCCGCAGACAATCGGCGAGCTGGTCGACCATCTTTGCTACCGCATTTTAGACCAGTTTCAGATTCCGCATTCCAAAAAATCGCAGTGGACGGGCGACGAAGTTCCGCAAGCGGGAGGATAGAATGAATTTTTTGAAAAACGGGAAAATAATTTTTGCTTTTTTGCTTTTGACTTGGGCTTT
>DATHBC010000186.1:0-3379 GCA_035296345.1 Pyrinomonadaceae bacterium
CGGGAGCCGATTTTCAGAAAATTATTTGAAAATCTTTAAGGATTATTCAATTATACCGCCCGATAACTAAATAATCTCTCGGGAAAACTGAATAATCTTTCGGGAAAATCGAATAATGTCGCCGCATTATCGAGTAATCTCGTGAGAAGATTGAATAATATCAATGCATTATTAAATAATCTCGTGAGAAAATTGAATAATCTCGCGGGATTATTGAATAATGCATTGAGAAGATTAAATAATGACGCGGGATTATTTAACAATTCTTCGGCATTATTCAATAATCTCGCTTGTTGTTAAACCGTTTTCGGCGTCTTGCGCAGTCGCCAAATCATAAAAGCAACCGCGCCCGCCGCCACGATTAAGCTGATAATCTGCGAAGTCGAAAGTCCGGTCAGGGTCGTCAAGCCGAACAAATCGCCGCGCGGGTCGTCGCGGACAAATTCAATCGAAAAGCGCACGAGCGCGTAGATAATCGCGTAGGCAATCAGAATCTGACCG
Source organism: Pyrinomonadaceae bacterium (assembly GCA_035296345.1). Taxonomy (GTDB): domain Bacteria; phylum Acidobacteriota; class Blastocatellia; order Pyrinomonadales; family Pyrinomonadaceae; genus JALZHR01. The sequence goes on from DATHBC010000186.1 coordinate 502, forward strand.
TCGAAACGCTTGCGGCGATGCAGAAAGACGAGCAAGCCGAAAACAATCAGCATCGTGATTGATTCGTAAAGCTGCGTCGGGTGCAGGTGCAGCGGCGCGCCGCCCTCGCCGTAAATGGGAACGCCCGTAAATTCGTGCGCCTGCTCGGTAAAATGAACGCCCCACGGCAAATCGGTCGGCTTTCCCCAGCAGCAGCCCGCCGCGAAACAGCCTTGTCGCCCGAAAAACTGGGCGAGCGCCAGCGGCGGCGCAAACGCGTCGGCGACTTTCCAGAACGAGAGCTTATACCATCGAATCAGCAGTAAAAGCGTCAAGAATCCGCCGAGGAATCCGCCGTAATAAACGCCGCCCGAACGCAGAAAATCGACTGAGAAAAGGTTCCAGATATTATTTCGATAAGCGTCGTCGACAAACAGCATGAGGATTTTCGAGCCGAGCAAGCCGCCGATAATCGTCCACAAGCCCAAATCGTACATTCGCTCTCTGGGCAAGCCGTCGCGCGCGCCCAGACGCGCCGCGATAAAAAGCCCGAGCATCATCCCGACGGCGAGCAGCAAGCCGTAGGTGTTGACGGGAAAATCACCGATGCGAAAAAGTTCCGGATACATAATAGATTTGCTTTAGATTGACGATGCGCGCCGCGCGTTGTTTTTTATCGTATATCGCATGACAATCTCGCTGCCGTTCAGCTCGCCCGTGCGCTCGAAGCCGACGCTCGAATAAAGCTTTTCCGCGCCCGTGTTTTCGGGCACAAAGCTCAGATAGACGGCATCGCAGCCTTCGATTTCGCTGAGCCGGCGAATGACCTCGCGCGTCGCGGCTCTGCCGTAGCCTTTGCCCTGATGTCGCGCGTCAATCATCAGACGACCCAGATAATATTTTTCATCGTCCGGGTCGTAGCCGTACATTACGAAACCGACCGGTTGCTCCTCGCAGTAAACCGCCAGTGGAATCGAATCCGGGTAAATCTTCGACTGCGCAATTGATTTAACGTTCGGCGCGACGAAAAGTTTCTGGTCGTCGGCAACTTCGAGATTGATGACCGCGGAAAAATTCTCGGGCGTGATTTCGCGTAAAGTAATATTCATCGGGCATTCTTCGTTTTCGGCTCGTCGCCGGCGGCTGTTGCCGTTTCGGGCTCGCCGGTTTTTTTCCGGTTCAGAAACATATCTATTACCAGCAATCCCGCGCCGGCGCAGATTGCCATGTCCGCCACGTTAAAAGTCGGGTAATGCCACGAGCCGAACTGCACGTCGATAAAATCAATCACGTAAGTGAGCCGCACGCGGTCGGTCAGATTTCCGACAATGCCAGCCAGCAGCAAAGCCAGCGCGCTGAGCAGGCGGTCGTGCGCGCGCGGAATGCGCCAGAAATAAAACAAAACCAGCACCGCCGCTATTCCCGCAACAGCCGATAAGCCCCAGCGCCCGGTGTCGCCGCCGTCGTCGAACATGCTGAAGGCGACGCCCGTATTCTGCGCGTAGGAAAAATTCAGAAAATTTTGGATAACGACGCGGTCGTCGCCGCCTTTCAGTCCCTGCGCCCAGGCTTTCGTCGCCTGGTCAACCATAAAAACGCCGCCCGCCATGACGAGATACGCAATTTTCCAGAAAAAATCTTTTTTCTTCACAACTAAAAATGAAACCACAAACGCGCGCCGAACACAAAGGAGCTGATAACTGATAACTGATAACTGATAACTGAAAACCGGGAAACCGTTAAATGTTTTCATTTCCGATTATTCCGGCGCGTACGGAAAGACGGCTTTCGGGGCTTTGTAATCGGTCTGCCATTCGAGATAACAGACGTCCGTGCAGCCGATGGCGTAGGTGACGACCGTCCATTTTGCGCCGGTTTTCTTCAAAAGCGCGAAAAAATTGTTGTCGAACGCGCCGGAATCGACCGCCTCGCGGTAAGGCGTGCTGCGGTAATCGGGTCTGCCGCCGCGCGCGCTCTGCGGCTCGCCGCTCAGAAAAGCCCATCTGCCCTGAATTTTGAAATGGCTGACCGAGAAACTGATTTTTTGTTTCAGCTTCTTTTCGACCGGGACGCGCAGCGCGTTCAGAATCGCCGCCCGCTCCGCCGAATTTTTCGCGGGCGTGTGAACCGCCTGCGCCCGCGCGCCCGCCGCAAAAGCCAGAACGATAAATAAACCGAACAACGATTTTTTTAACATAAATCTATTTTAGAAGAAACGGGCTTTTTAAACGCGCAAGACGGCTGAACCGGCAATGCAGAGAATGCAGTTCCGGCGTTCCGCCTTCCGCGCGTTTAAAAAAGCCCGCGTTTTATGCGCTTGCGCTTTCCGCCGTTTCGATTTCCGCGAGCGCCGCCGCGCATCTTTCGCAAACGGTCGGATATTTTTCCGATTCGCCGATTCTTACGGAATAATTCCAGCATCGCTCGCATTTCGCGCCGTCAGCTTTTTGAATCCGGACGCCGAACGCCTCGCCCTCGTGAACTTCCACCTGCGAAACGATAAAGATGTAGCGCAAATCCTCGAAATACGGAATAAAAAACCGCGTCGTCTCTTTGTCGGTCGTCAAAACGACTTTCGCTTCCAGGCTGGAACCGATTTGTTTGGCGTTGCGCGCTTCTTCCAGAGCCTTCAAAACCTCGTCGCGGATTGAGAAAATCCGCTCCCAGTCGGCTAAAAGCTGCGCGTTGTCTTCGCCCGAAACTTTCGGAAATTCCGCCAGATGAACCGACGCCAGCTTCTGATTCGGCAGGTTTTCAAACGCTTCGTCAGCCGTAAAAACCATAATCGGCGCGAGCAGGCGGCACAGTTTATCCGTGATTTGGTAAAGCGCGGTCTGCGCCGAACGCCGCTCGACCGATTTCGGCGCGTAGATATACAGGCGGTCTTTGATGATGTCGA
>DATHBC010000187.1:0-1724 GCA_035296345.1 Pyrinomonadaceae bacterium
GGAAGGCGAGCCGCTGCAAACCGACGGGTATAAAAAAGCGGTCAGGCAGGGACGAAAAACTCTGGAAATGCTCGGCGAAGAAACCGGCGGGCAAAATTATTACGCCAGAAAAATCAATGATTTAAACGGGATTTACGAAAAAATAATCGGAGATTTAAGCCAGGTTTACAGTCTCGGCTACGAGTCGAAAAGCGAAACGCGCGGCGGCGAATGGCGCGCGCTGACCGTGAAAATCAAAAACCAGCCGAAGCTGGCTGCGCGCGCCAAGCGCGGATACTACGCGAAATAAAAATAAAAGATAAACCGGTAAATTATGAAAGCAGTAGCCGTGACGCCGAAACAAAAAAACAGCGTGCGCCTCGTCGAAATGGACGCGCCTGCGCCAGCCGACATTCCGAACGGGCGCGGCGTGCTGGTCGAGGTCTTGCGCGCCGGCGCGTGCGGAACCGACCGCGAAATCAATAACGCCGAATACGGGACCGCGCCCGAAGGCTGCGATTTTCTCGTGCTCGGTCACGAAAATTTCGGGCGCGTCGCGGAAACGGGCGAAAACGTCAACGAACTGCAAGCGGGCGATTTCGTCGTCGCGACCGTCCGGCGACCGGGAAAAAGCTTTTACGACCGGATAGGCGAGCAGGATTTTACGACCGACGACGAATATTTCGAGCGCGGCATCTCGCGACTGCACGGCTATATGGCGGAATTTTACGCCGAGAGCGCGGATTTTCTCGTTCGCGTTCCGCCCGCGATTGCCCGGGTCGGCGTTCTTTTAGAGCCGCTTTCGATTATCGAAAAAGGCTTGAAACAGGCTTCCGATATTCAGGAACGATTGAAAATCTGGCGACCGAAAAACGCCGCCGTGCTCGGCACGGGCAGCGTCGGGCTGCTGACCGTCCTGGCGCTGCGCCTGCGCGGTTATGACGTCCACGGCTTCGGCAAACAAACGCGCGCGGGCTATCTGAACGCCGAGCTGTGCGAGGCAATCGGCGCGACTTACGATTCGACCGACGAGATTTCCGTCACGGATTCGGTGAAAAAATACGGCGAATACGATTTGATTTTTGAATGCACCGGATATTCGCCGATTGTTTTCGACGCGATGCAGAGCCTCAACCAGAACGGCGTGCTGATTTTATCTTCGGTAACGGGCGGCGATAGAAAAACCGACGGCGTTCCGTCGGACAAAATCAACCAGCAGTTTGTTTTGGGAAACCGCGCGATGTTCGGCACGGTCAACGCCAACCGCGAGCATTTCGAGATGGGCGTGAAAGATTTGGCGCTCGCCGAAGCGATGTATCCGGGCTGGCTCGGGCGAATGTTGACGCATCCGGTCAAAGGCTTGGAAAACTACGCGCGCGTTTTCGACATCTTAAACAACGCGGGGAAGTATAAAGCGATAAAGACTTATTTTGAGGTCGGAGAAATTTAACAGTAATTCAAACAGGATGGACAGGATAGACAGGATAAATTGAAAAGTTCAGCGTTCGCAGTTTTAAATTATCCTGCTTATCCTGTCCATCCTGTTAAATTTCCCTCTGTGAATCTGCGGTTCTCTGTGGCAAAATTATCTTATGCCGAATGTTCCCGATTTTGACACCGATGTTTTAACCGAGAGCGAGACAAAGCTGGAAAAGCCGCCGATGTATAAGGTGGTTTTGCACAACGACGATTTTACGACGATGGAGTTCGTCGTTTACATTCTGCGGACGGTTTTTCACCGCTCG
>DATHBC010000188.1:0-2502 GCA_035296345.1 Pyrinomonadaceae bacterium
AGTTTCCAGAGCGTCAGGGCGCGCTCTTCCTGCGTCTCGGCGTGCGGCGAAATGCCGGAATAAACGTCGGTTTCAAACGAAGGCAAGCTTAAGAGTACTGAGTGCTGAGTACTGAGTGCTGAGTTTTCTTGCCCACCGCTGACGGCTGACGGCTGACGGCTCCAAAAATTCAAATCGCAATTCCACGTTTCCAGTTCCTTGTTCGATTCGGCGACGACGGCGAAGGTTTTTCCGGTTTCGCGCTGTAATTGCGATAAAACAAAGGCTTTTGCCGCCACGGAAGTCAGCCCGCCGAGCGAGATGATGCGCGTTCCGCGCCTGATTTCGTCGCGCAGTCGGGTAAGCTCGGTTTTCGCTTCAGTCGGAAAACTCATAAATGTTTGAAATCACAGATTACCACATTGAGAATTACGAATTACAAATTACGAATTACGAATGAAGGAAAATTTCTTCTAATTCGTAATTCGTAATTCGTAATTGCATTCGGGTGGTTTATAATTTATTTTCTATCAGCAAAAAGATTATGAGTATTCCCGAATTTACCGAAATCATCGAGCCGAACGACCAGACCGAGGCGCGGCGCGAGCACCTGGAAAAACTGCGCGCTTTAGTCGGAAACGTTTATCCGAACAAGTTCGACCGCAGCCGCGTCACGGGCGAAGAAGACACGATTACGCGCCTCGTCAGTTTTGATGAAATCACAAAGCGCATTCCGCAGCTCGCGGAAGGCGAACGACCGGAAAAGGAAATAAAAGACGCGATAAACGCTGAATTAAAAGAACTTGGCAGCCTGCGCGTCGCCGGAAGATTAGCCACGCCGCCGCGCCTGATGGGCAAAGCCGCGTTCGTTCACTTGTCGGACGGCATCTCGCGCCTGCAAATTTACGTGCGCCGCGACGATGTGGAAGGTGTTTCAAACGATGTTGCGAAGAAAGAAAACAAATACGTAACGATGATGACAATGGGCGACCCAAATCCGCAATCCGAAATCCAAAATCCAAAATCGGTAAGCGGCTGGGAGATTTTCCAGTTTCTCGACCACGGCGATTTTATCGGCGTCGAAGGTTTTCTTTTTATTACAAACACGGGCGAGCTTTCGATTCACGTCGAAAAATTGCAGTTTTTGTCGAAAGCGATGCTGCCGATGCCGGATAAAATGCACGGCATCGCCGACCCCGAGCTGCGTCGCCGTTATCGCTACGCCGATTTGATTGCGTCGAGCTTGCAGGTCGAGCGCGAGCCGAACGAATTGACGACGCGCGAGGTTTTCGAGCGGCGGGCGCGGCTTATCAGCGGAATGCGCCGTTATCTGGAAGACCACGGCTTTATCGAGGTCGAAACGCCGATGCTGACGCCGAAGGCGACCGGCGCGGCGGCGAAGCCTTTCGAGACTTTTCACGACGCGCTCGGCATTCCGCTCTACGCGCGCATCGCGCCCGAGCTTTATTTAAAACGCCTGACGGTCGGCGGTTTTGAAAAGGTTTACGAGCTGAACCGGAATTTTCGCAACGAAGGACTTTCTTACAAACACAACCCGGAATTCACGATGCTGGAAATTTACTGCGCGTATATGGACGTGAACGGGATGATGGATTTTTGCGAGGAATTAATGCGTCAATCGGTTCAGAGAGCGACGGGCGGTTTGAAAATCAATTACGAGGAAAACGAGATTGATTTCGGCGGATTCGAGCGTGTGGCGATGCGCGACGCCGTTCTGAAATACGCGCCGGACGCGGAAATCACGGACGAAAACATAATCGATTTGTTTGACCGGCACGTCGAGCCTAATCTGATTCAGCCGACTTTTATAGTCGATTATCCGAAATCGATTTCGCCTTTGTCTAAGGCTTCGCCCGAAAATCCGCAGATTGCCGAGCGATTTGAATTGTTCGTCAACGGCATGGAATGCGCCAACGGTTTTTCCGAATTGAACGACCCGCGCGAGCAGTATGAGCGTTTTGTCGAGCAAATGGCTGAACGCGAGCGCGGCGACGAGGAAGCGATGGTGCTGGACGAAGATTACATCCGCGCGCTGAGCTACGGGATGCCGCCCGCCGCGGGAATCGGAATCGGGATTGACCGCCTGGTGATGCTTTTGACAAACAAGCACTCCATTCGCGACGTGATTTTGTTTCCGCACATGCGCCCGGAAAGAAAGGCTCTGGCGGCGGAGGAAAATTAAAATCCGGAAATATCGCAAAGACGAGCGTCCATGAACGTCTCTGTAAAGTAAGTTAATCGGAATTACGGGCGATGCCGTATCGTATCGAGCAGTAAACAAGCGCGCCCGCAATCAATTACGGCGGTCGGAAAACCGTCGATGAATCAAAAAAAATAAATCGAGGAGATTAAAAAAAATGGCACAAGAAGAAACGAAAAGACCGGAAGAAGAACAAACTTCGGAAAATACTTCGCAGCCGGGCGCGGCGAACGAACCGCCTGACCCGCCGGATACCGACGAAATAGACGACGGCTGCGGCGGCAATCCGTAAACGCCGAATC
>DATHBC010000189.1:0-1971 GCA_035296345.1 Pyrinomonadaceae bacterium
CGGCGGTAACGGAACGCGAAGCGTGCGTATTTTCCCAAATCCCGAAAAATCCGAGCGACCAATCAATACCGGTCGGAATTATCGCCAGAAAAAGCCAGAAACGCCGAAAAGGCTCGGCTTCGTCCAGCGCGCGAAAAAACGGAAACGCGCCCAATCCGAGCAAAAATCCGAAGTAAAATCCGAAACAGCGCGAACAGACGGCGAAAGGAAATCCGAGCGCGTGAAAGGAACGCTCCGGTATCTGGTGACAAACGTAACTGAAAAACGTATAAACCGGATTTGAAAACCCCTTCAAACCGCCTGCCGAGGCGAGCGGCGCGGCAACAATTAAACCAATCCACGCGAGAGCAATTAAAAAAACCGCCAGCCACGCCAAAAAAGCCTGCCGTTTCTGCTGCTTCAGCAACGCCTGCGGAATGTAATTTTCGATTGGCTCCGGCATTTTCGTTTATCATTTACCATTTATCATTTATCTTTACTATTTATCACCCGAACCCTGATAAATGTTCAATAATAAATGATAAATGGCTAAAAGCGGATTACGGCGTCCGGTCCGCCTTCGACGTGAACCGTATCGACGAAACGGATATTTCTCGTTTCCGTCGTCATCACAACGGAATGCGTGCGTTTGCCCGAACCGAAAAAGCGAACGCCTCGCAAAAGCGCGCCGTCGGTGACGCCGGTCGCCGCGAAAATAATTTTTTTGCCCGGCGCGAGGTCGTTCGTGTCGTAAATCTTGTCCGGGTCGGTGATGCCCATTTTTTTCAGGCGTTTCATCACCTCAGCGGCGGGCGGAACCTTCGATTTATCGACGCCCAGCCGTTCCGGGTCGAAAACCAGCTTTGCCTGAATCTCGCCGTTCAGACATTTCATCGCCGCCGCCGTAATCACGCCTTCGGGCGCGCCGCCGATGCCCATCAGCGCGTGAATATTCGTTCCGGCGACCGCCGCCGAAATGCCCGCCGACAAATCGCCGTCGCTGATCAGGCGAATGCGCGCTCCGGCGTCGCGAACTTCCTGAATCAACTGTCTATGACGCGAGCGGTCGAGACAAATCACGGTCAAATCGTCAACGTCGCGTCCCAGACGGCGCGCGATGTTTCGCAGATTATCCTTGACGGGCGCGTCGATATCGACCGCGCCTTTGCAGGAAGGTCCGACGACGATTTTATCCATATAAATATCCGGCGCGTTCAGGAGTCCGCCGCGCTCAGCCGCCGCCAGCACCGCAATCGCGTTGTTTGCGCCGAGCGCGCACAGGTTCGTGCCTTCGAGCGGGTCGACGGCGATGTCGACTTCGGGAAAATTCACTTTTTCCTCTTCGGCGTAGTTTTTGCCGCCGAGCTCCTCGCCGATATAAAGCATCGGCGCTTCGTCGCGCTCGCCTTCGCCGATAACGATGCGCCCGCGCATCGGCACGGTGTCCATCACCTGGCGCATCGCTTCGACCGCGACGTGGTCGGAATATTTGCGGTCGCCCTGTCCCATCGTTTTGGCGGATTCAATCGCGGCGGCTTCGCACACGCGCAGAAAATCCAGAGATAATTCGCGTTCTGCTTTTAATTTCATTCTGCTTGCTTTTCCTTAAATTTTGTTGGTAATAAATATTGAAGGCATTTTATCACTTGTCTATCGCATAATCACAAGTATAATCTTCTTTTAAGCGTTTTCGTTTTTATCATTTGCCAGAGGAGAATTTTTTTTAGATGACCTATATCGTAGTTGAGCCGTGTGTGGAATGTAAATACACCGATTGCGCGGCAGTTTGCCCGGTCGAAGCCTTTCACGAACTTCCCGACCGGCTTTTGATTAATCCCGATACCTGTATCGACTGCGACGCCTGCCTGCCGGAATGCCCGGTCGAGGCGATTTACTCGGATATGTCGGTTCCGCCCGAATACGTCGATTGGCTGGAAAAAAACGCGGAAGCCGAAAATTACCCGATTATCAGCACCAAGCAGCCGGCGCTGT
>DATHBC010000190.1:0-1890 GCA_035296345.1 Pyrinomonadaceae bacterium
TGCTGCGCCTGGCGGAAGCGGTCGCCGCGCGCGAGCTGCTTTTTCGCGAGCTGGTCGCCATTCTCCAGCAGGAAAGCAAAGCCCGGCGCATCCTGATTGCCGAATCGAAAGAGCAGCAGCAGAAAAATTTTTATCCGTTTATTATGCAGGGCTTTACGTCCGGCGAAAGCTCGGAGCTGGTCGCCAAAGCGCAGCAGGCGCATCTGAGCGGAAATCTCGAACATTTCGCCAAAACGAAAAACCTGAGTATTTTTCCGCTTCGCGCGCCGTCCGCGCCGCCGGCGATGCTGATTATTCACCCGCGTTCGGGCGCAAATCTTCTGGACGGAAGCCTTTTGCAGCCGCTTTTGCGCGTCGTCGAGCTGGGAATGGACGTTTGCGCGCTGCGCGAAAAAGACAAGGCGCAGCAGACCGAGCAGGAAGTCAGCCCGTTTACCTCGCAGAGCCTGATGCAGGGCTTTATTCATTCCAGCCCGGCGATGACCTCTCTGGTTGAAGAAGTTTACAAAATCCGCTCGTCCGACGTCACCGTTCTGGTGACGGGCGAATCGGGCACGGGCAAAGAGCTTGTTTCGCGCGCGATTCACACTTTGTCGAACCGTAAAGACAAAGTTTTCGTGCCGTTTAACTGCACCGCCGTGCCGAAGGAGCTGGCGGAAGGACATCTTTTCGGTTATCGCAAAGGCGCGTTCACCGGCGCGGTCAACGATTCGGTCGGCGTCATTCGCTCGGCAAACGGCGGAACGTTGTTTCTGGACGAAGTCGGCGATTTGCCTCTGGAAGTCCAGCCGAAGCTTTTGCGCTTTCTGCAGGAAGGCGAGATTCAGCCGCTCGGCGAAAAAGCGCCGATAAAAGTCGACGTCCGCGTGATTGCGGCGACGAATATGCCGCTCGAAGAAAAAGTCGCCGACGGCAGCTTCCGCGAGGATTTGTATTATCGCCTGAACGTCATTCGCCTGCGCGTGCCGCCCCTGCGCGAGCGTCGCTCGGAAATTCCGCCGATTGTCAATTATTATCTGAATCAATATTCGGCGCGCTTTAACAAACGCGATTTGAATATGACGCCGCAGACGATGGATTTGCTGATGGTCTGCGAGTGGGAAGGCAACGTCCGCCAGCTTTGCAACGAGGTTCAGCGCATCGTCGCCCGCGCCGAAGACGGCGAGACGATTACGCCCGACCATCTTTCGCAGGATTTAAAACGCAGCGCCGTCCCGATTCCGTCTTTTGCGGCGGCGGGAAACATCGCCCAGATTGGCTCGTTCGGCTCGCCGTCATTCAATATTTCCGCCGGCGGCGGCGCGACGCTCGAAGAAGCCGTCTCCGAGCTCGAAAAACGAATGATACGCGAAGCCATGCGCCGCCACAACAACAACATCTCGCGCGTCGCCCGCGAGCTCGGCTTGACCCGCCGCGGTCTCTATCTCAAGCTCGGACGCTATCAACTGATGGATAAAGCCGGGTGAATTTAACGGAAAACGGAAAATGGATAACGGAAAATAAAGCCAGTAATTTTATTTTCCGTTATCCATTTTCCGTTTTCCGTTTCTGACGCTTAGTCCCATCAACAGAAAGAAAATCATCGCCACTTCCTGGTCGCCGAGATTGTAGTGCACCAGACCGCTGGCGATAAATCCAATCAGACCGCCGAAGCTGCCGAGCAAAATTCCTCTTTCGATTGCGGAATACGGAATGCCGAATGCCGAATGCGACTTTTGATTATCCGGAACTTCAGATTTGAGATTTGAAATTTCAGATTCGGAATTTGAAGTTTGTGATTCGGAATCCAGAGCTTTCAAGCCGCGGCGGAGAATTTTTGAGTAAAGCCACAAAATCCAGAGCCAGATGAGAAGCGCGGGCAGCCCGCGTTCGACGACCAGTTGCAGAGGC
>DATHBC010000191.1:0-2810 GCA_035296345.1 Pyrinomonadaceae bacterium
CGACGCGACCGACGAAAAGCCGCGCCGCGTCCTGCTCTGTCTGGGGCAGCACCGCGACCGGGTCGCCAAAATGATGGCTGAATCGGGCTACAAGGTTTATCTGGCGCAGACGCCCGCGCAGGCAAACGAACGGATGCGCGAGGGCAAGACGGAAATCCTGGTTTTCTCGCCGGATTTTGCGGCGGAATTCGGCGGAGCAACGATTTTGCAGCAGAAAATGAATTCGATGTATTCGTCCGAGCGTCGCCGCGTATATCTCGTCTCGCTCGAAGACGGCGGCACGACGCTGAATGCTCACGAAGCGTTTCTGCGAAATCTGAATTTGATTGTCAACACCAACGACATCGAGCAATTGCCGCTGATTCTAAACCGCGCGCTGCGTGATTTTAACGATTTATATTTTTATTATAATAAGACGACCGGCGCGGCGGCAATTTAAGAATAAGAAAAAGTACTGAGTACTGAGCGCTGAGTGCTGAGTGAAAAATAAAACTCAGTACTCAGCACTCAGTACCCAGTACTTTGTTTAAATATATCTTCCTCGTCCGAACTGGTAATGCCCGGTCAAAAACGGGTTTGTGCGCTTTTCGTATCCGACGGTCGTTTCCGGTCCGTGTCCGGAATAAACCGTGACGTCGTCGCCGAGCGTGAGGATTTTATTTGTAATCGAATCCATTAATTGCTCGAAGCTTCCGCCGGGCAAATCCGTGCGTCCAATCGAGCCGGCAAACAAACAATCACCGACAAAAACCTTTCTTTCGTTTTCTTCAAACAGGACGACGTGACCGCGCGTGTGTCCCGGGCAATGCAGAGCTTTAAAGCGAAGTTTTCCGACCTCGTAAAGCTCGCCGTCCCGCCAGTTGCGCGTAATCTCGGGCGGATTCTCGTATTCAAAACCGAGATTCGCCCATGCCGCGCGCGGGATGCCCAGCGCCGTCGGCTGCTGCGGCAGCAGATAATACAAATCCTCGTCGTCCCTGTGCAAAACTATTTCCACCTGTGGAAAACTTTTGTGTAAACCGGTCGTTCCGCCGATGTGGTCGAGATGCGCGTGCGTCAGCGCGACGGCTTGCAGCTGCAAATCGTTTTCGTTTAAATACCCGGCGATTAAATCCGCGCCCGCGCCCGGGTCGACGCAGATTGCGCGGCGAGTTTCCGCGCACGCCAGAACGCGCGTGTTCTGCTGAAATGCGGTGGTGATAAAGGTTTCGATAATCATTTTTACCAGGTGACTTTGACTAGAGTCTGAGATTTATTGTCCGGGTCCGGAATAGTTAAAAAATTCGTTCCGCTCTGAATTTTTACACAATTTTCACAATCCTTTTCTATGATGCCGTCCAAATCGCCGGAGCTTATTGCTTCGTCGTCTTTGGTTCTCCAGATATAAGCGCCGCTTTTGGCGACCAGCAAGCCCTGAAAGACGACCGTATCGGCTATTTGCTTTTTTAAATCGATAAAGAAATGTTCAAATTGCGCGACGTGAATAAAAATATAATCTTCGCGGCGAAAAACCAGCGCGTCTTCAACCAATTTTCCTCTAAAGAAAACTTTGGCTGTTTTTACTTTATTCCAGCTATATTTCGGCAAAGCCCTGTAACCGCTGATGTCGAAAAGCCGGTCGGGAACTTCAAACGAAATTTCCTGTAAACGCTGGATACTGCTTCTTTGGGGGCTGAGTATCTGAATGATTGTAATAAGATTTTTTTTGTTTAAATTGGCGTATAGAAAAACTTCCTGGTCAAACTCTTTGCTTTTGGCTTGTATTTTTAAAAGCTTGTCTCCGTCAACTGCAACCGTTCCGAGAGCGGTAAAGGAAATGTCGGTAAATCCGAGCAGGTTGGTCGGATTCAGCGGTGTGGTCGGGCTGATAAAAGGCTTTACGATTCCGACGGTTTCTTCATAAGTCTTATCCTGATTGAGTCTCAGTGAAGGTTTATTAAGTTCGCTTATTATCACTACAAAACCCGTATCATATCTATATTTTTTGCCTTTGCGCGCGACTCTTCCGGCGGCGCTGAATCCGCTGATGCTTCTGGCGGAAAAATACGATTCTACGGCGGTGAAATCAGGCTGGTTGGCAATAATATCTTTCGGAACGAGTTTTTTTTCTTCTTCCGTCAAGGGATTTAAAACCGGCTCGTTTGATTTTTCCGGCGGATTGCCGTTTTGCGCGCCGGCAAAAACGAAACAGAAAAATGTTATTAAACAAGCCGAGAAAAAGATTTTTTTATTAATTTTCATTACACATTCCTCCGGTTAGACGCTAAATGTTTCCAGATATTTTTCCACATCGAAATTATCCGTTTTTCTCTCGCGCAAAACAAATAAAATCGCCTGCCGGTAAGTTTCAGCCGTCGTTTTGCCGGTAAAGCACGGCGTCTCGGTTTCGGAAAGACTCAGATAAACGACCAAAACGCTCAGCAGCATCCACAAAAGCGTCTCTTCGCGCGTGCCAATCGGATTGTGCCGGTGGATGCTTTCGCGGTCTTCGTAGATTCCGTCGCAGATTCGCGCAAATTCCTTTTCGCTGATTTTCGTCATAGCTGCTCAAGGCGTTGTTGCATAAAAAGGTTGCGGAAACAGTAAAATGGTAGAATTTTTCTGCGATGAAAAACAAACCGAAATACCGCGTCCGCAACTGGAGAGATTATAACCGAAGTTTACGAAATCGCGAAAATTTAACTTTCTGGATTTCTGAGGATTTAATCGATAATTGGCTGGTGAAGGAAGAGCCGCGCAGGCGCGGGCACTCATTTGTTTACACCGAGGCGGCGATTTTAGCGATGGCTTCCGTGAAATTTGTCTTTCAG
>DATHBC010000192.1:0-5421 GCA_035296345.1 Pyrinomonadaceae bacterium
TGCCCGAAGCGAAAATCAACGAGCCTGCGAGCCAGCCGCCCGCAAGCAGCGCCGAAACCGCCGGCAATTATCAAATCCCGACCATCGGCAGTCAAAAACTGACTGCCGAAAGCTAAATTCATCGGTTATAATGAATCCGAAACCAATCAACCAACGAATACGAATTTGAGCGCGTCTTTCCCGAAAAATTGGTTTTAGATTTATGCTGAAAAAAATATTATTTACAGTTTTACTGAATTTTCTTTTTTGTCTCGCCGTCTTTTCACAGAGCAGCAGCGAGAGAACTTTCTCCGGCGTCGTTTTAACCCGGCAGTTCGAGCTCGTTCCAAGCGTCGCGGTCGAAGTCCGCACTTCGGACGGAAAACTCCGGACGACGACCGACGCGGAAGGAAAGTTTTCTCTGAAAGTTCCGTCGGGCGAGCCGCTTTCCGCTAAATTTTTCGGCAAAAATCTGCAAACCGTAACACGAATTTTCGCCGCGTCGGACGCGCTGGAAAATCTGCAAATCAAAATCGCATATATCGTTCCGCCCATCGCGGAAAGCGTCGTCATTGAGGCGAACACTCTAACGCCGGAAGTCGAACAGCGCAACGACACGATTTATAAAAACACGCTTTTCGGGCGCGACGACCAGTTGATTTTTACTTTAAACGCCGGAATCAACGCCGGGCAGCACGAAGGCGGCGGAAAATCGCTGGAAATTCGTCGTTTCGGTTTCAACACCGACCACGGCGGCGTCAATGGCGGCATCAAAATTCTGGTCGACAACGTGCAGCAGAATCAGGGAACGCAGGGACACGGGCAGGGCTATCTGGGAAATCTGAAATCGCTCTCGCCGGAGCTCGTGCAGGACGTGGCAATCGTCAACGGACCTTTTTCCGCCGCTTACGGCGATTTTTCGGGCTTGGGCGTCGTGCAGATTCGCCTGAAGGAATCGCTGCCGCAGCGATTTACGGCGCGCGTCCAGGCGGGAAGCTTCAACACCGGGCGCGGCTTTTTCGCCTACAGCCCGCAGTGGGAAAACGCGGACGCCTTTATCGCGTATGAGCCGAGCTACACGGACGGACCTTTCGAAAATCCGCTGCGCTATCGCCGCGATAATGTTTCGGGAAATTTTACGTATAAGTTCGGCGAGACGCAGGCGCTCGGTTTTAAGTTAAACGTCGGGCGCAGCGATTTCACTTCGTCGGGACAAATCCCGCTCGATTTGGTGGCGAGCGGCGCGCTCGACCGTTTCGGTTTTATCGACCCGGAAAACGGCGGCAAAGTTCGTTCGGGAACAATCGGAACTTATTATCGCAAAGAATGGAAATCGGGCGCGACTTTTAAAGCCGACGCTTTCGTTTCGCGCTCGCTGTTCGATTTGTGGTCGAATTTTACGTTTTTTCTGGCTGACCCGCTTTACGGCGACGAAATCCAGCAGCACGATTCGCGCTTGCAGGAAGGCGCAAACGCGCAATACCTCCAGCCGTATAAATTTTTCGGCAAACAGGCGCTTTTAACCGTCGGCGGCAATCTGCATTTCAATCAAATCAACGTCGGTTTGTATCCCACGACGAATCGCAATCCGAACCGCAAATTCCAGCCGGAAAACATCGACAACCCGAGCGTGCTCTATACGAAAGCCGACGCGAAAGTGAATAATTACGCGGCTTACGCGCAGAACGGAGTCGATTTTTTCAACGGTCACCTGCGCATCGAAGCGGGCTTGCGCTTTGATTATTTCACTTTTGACGTCGACGGATTCGAGCTCGGCGGTTTGCCGGAAGAGATAGGCGGCAAAACCGTTTCGCGCGGCGGCTCGCCCTTATGCAACAGCGATTTCGACAATCCCGTGACGCCTTTAAATTCGTGCGCGACAATTTTGAACGGTCGGGAAAGCGCGGGCAAATTTCAGCCGAAGCTCGCCGTCGGCTGGTCGCCTTTCGAAAAATTTCCGGTGTCTTTTTACGCCAATTACGGGCGCGGAATCGCTTCGCAGGACGCGCGCGGCGTGGTCAGAAACCCGGACGCGCCGAAAATCTCGACGACCGATTTTTACCAGTTTGGGACGAGTTATAATTCGCCGCGAGTTTCCGCCGTTTTCAGCGCCTTTCTGATTGACCGCTCGAACGAGCAGGTTTACATTCCCGACGACGGCAGCATCGAGTTTGCCGGTCGCTCGCGCTCTTACGGCGTCGAAGCCAGAGGTTCGATAAAATTTAATCGCAAATTGAGTTTCAACGGCGGTTTGACGCAGGTTATCAGGGCTTTTTATCCCGGCGAATTTACGCCGGACAATCGCCGTATTATCGTCGACAGCGCGCCGAAAACGGTCGCCAACGGCAGTTTCGTTTTGTCCGAGCTGCGCGGCTTTAACGCTTCGCTGAACTGGCGTCATATTTCCAGTTACCGGCTTGACGGCGAAGACCGGAGCATCAAAGCGAGCGGGCACGACGTCGTCGATTTTTCGCTGTCGAAACGGCTGAAAAAATGGGTCGATTTGAATTTTTCGATTGATAATCTTTTCAATAAACGCTACTACGAAACGCAGAATTACTTCGAATCGAGCGTCGCGCCGAACGCTCCGGTCATTTCCCGCATCCACGCCACGCCCGGCTATCCGTTTACGGTCAACGTCGGTTTGACGTTTCGCTTCGGCGCGAAAAATTAAGCATTACTATAGCTGCCAGATAAGACTTCATAAAGTGAGTGAATATTTGTAGTTTGGAAAAAACAGGAGTATTATTAATTGTTTCAAGTCTGATACATCTTTTCAAACTTGACTCAATAAATATACGAGGTGAGATTATGGCAACAGAATACGCTCAAGAATTTAGTCAAATTCTTCCCACACTAAGTGAAAATAATGTTCTTAGAGAAGCAGTTCTTAAACTAATAGATGAACAACCTGTTCCTGGAAAAGTTACAGAAGAAGGAAACAGACTTAATATTTTCAAAGATATATTGAAATCTTTAGTTAAAGGTGAAATTAATTTACTGGAAGCCTTTAGTAAAACAGAGGTTGAAATTCCAAGAATGTCTTCAATATATTCAGATAATAATAGAGTGTTTGCTTCTGGTTGGGCTGAAAGGCTAGTCAGAATTCAACTTAGCCGCTTTTATAATCAAGCAGTGATGGAAAAATTAATTTCAGAAGGAGAAACACAGTGTTTTGTGCCTCATTCATCTGAAGAGGAAGCAAGTTCAAATTGTTCTCGTCAATTAGCAGGAAATACACAAGACATTCAAGTGCTTTACAATCGTTTGATAGATTCTTATGTTCGTGGGAATTGGGGTAAAGACTTAAAAATTCCAGACCACCCGCATTGCTCGCACGTGATAACTCCTTTCAAGTAAGATTAAAATTCGATTTAATAAAAATGATGAAGCCAAAATTAACCAAAAATCGAATCTCGAAAAAAGCCGCCAGTTTTACCGAATCGGTCATTCGCGAGATGACGCGCGAGGCGATGAAATACGGGGCGGTCAATCTCGGTCAGGGCTTTCCGGATTTTGCCGCGCCCGAAGATATAAAACAGAAGGCGATGGAGGCGATTGCCGCCGACCATAATCAATACGCGATAACGTGGGGCGTGAAATCGTTTCGCGACGCGATTGCGGCGAAAACGAAATGGTTTCTCGGTCTGGACATCGACCCGGAAACCGAAATTACCGTCACGTGCGGCTCGACCGAAGGGATGATTGCGGGAATGATGGCTGCGGTGGACGCGGGCGAGGAAGTCATCGTTTTTGAGCCGTTTTATGAAAATTACGCGCCGGACGCGATTTTGTCGGACGCCGTGCCCGTCCACGTTCCGCTCTATCAAACGGAAAACGGCTGGCATTTTGAAAAGGACGAACTGCGCGCCGCTTTCAGCGAACGGACGAAAGCGATAATCATCTGCAATCCGAACAACCCGACCGGAAAAGTTTTCAGCCGCGAAGAACTGGAATTTATCGCCGATTTATGCCGGGAATTCGACGCGATTTGCTTTACCGACGAGATTTACGAGCACATCATTTATAAAGGCAAGCGGGAAGCGGGACAGATGACCGTCGACAATCCGAAACACATTTCGATGGCGCAGCTTGACGGGATGCGCGAGCGCACGGTCGTCGTCAATTCGCTGTCGAAAACTTATTCGGTGACGGGCTGGCGCGTCGGCTACGCAATCGCGCCGCCGGATATTACGGGCGCGATTCGCAAGGTTCACGATTTTCTGACGGTCGGCGCGGCGAA
This sequence comes from Pyrinomonadaceae bacterium, assembly GCA_035296345.1. Lineage (GTDB taxonomy): Bacteria > Acidobacteriota > Blastocatellia > Pyrinomonadales > Pyrinomonadaceae > JALZHR01. The sequence goes on from DATHBC010000192.1 coordinate 4,223, forward strand.
TCCCTTGCAGCACGCGGGCGCTTACGCCCTGAGCCTGCCGGAAAAGTATTACGCCGGGCTGCAAAAGGAATACCAGCGCAAGCGCGATTTTATCGTGCCGGTTTTGCAGCAGGCGGGTTTGAAATGCGATTTTCCGGAAGGCGCGTATTACGTGATGACCGACATTTCGGGTTTCGGTTTTGAAAACGACATCGAATTTACCAAATATTTGATTCGCGAAATCGGCGTCGCGGTCGTTCCCGGCTCGTCGTTTTATCAGAATAAGAATTTAGGCGCGCAAAAGGTTCGATTCTGCTTCTGCAAAAAGGACGAAACGCTGGAAGCGGCGGCGGAAAGACTGCAAAAATTGCAGAAAGGCTAATTTTCAAAAGTCTTTCAGTCTGACAACTCAGGCAAATTAAACTCCGGCAGAAAATTAACGGCAGAAGCCGTCGTCATAGATTTTTAAAAAGGCTTTGCGGTGATAGCGCCGCAAAGCCTTAAGAACTTTAAGCGCCTTCGCTTTTCGCTTCCTTGCCGGGCTGCGGCGTAATTCTCAGGTAAGGCTTGACTTCTTTCCAGCCGTCGGGGAATTTTTCTTTCGCTTCCTCGTTCGACAATGACGGGACGATGATGCAGTCGTCGCCGTCTCTCCAGTTGGCGGGCGTCGCGACGCTGTGTTTCGACGTCAGTTGCAGCGAGTCGATGACGCGCAGGATTTCGTCAAAATTTCTGCCCGTGCTCGCCGGATAAGTGAGCGTCAATTTCACTTTTTTATCCGGTCCGACGACGTAAACCGAGCGTACCGTGAAAGTGTCGCTGGCGTTCGGGTGAATCATATCGTAAAGATTGGCGACCGTTTTATCGGCGTCGGCAATCATCGGAAAATTTACTTTCGCGCCTTGCGTTTCCTCGATGTCTTTCGACCATCCGTGATGCGCGTCGAGCGGGTCGACGCTCAAGCCGATGATTTTGACGTTGCGTTTGTCAAACTCCGGTTTCAGCCGCGCCGCCATTCCCAGCTCGGTCGTGCAGACGGGCGTGTAATCCTTCGGATGCGAAAACAGAACGCCCCAGCTATCGCCCAGATATTCGTGAAAATTGATTGTTCCTTCGGTCGTCTCCGCCGTAAAATTCGGCGCTTCATCGCCTAAACGTAATGCCATTGTCGTTGCTCCTTGTCTAGTTTTGAAAGCCGAAAAAATCGGCTTTAATAATTA
>DATHBC010000193.1:0-5727 GCA_035296345.1 Pyrinomonadaceae bacterium
TCCCAGAGTTTCGCCCGCAAAAATATCAAACGAAACGTCGTCGACCGCGCGCACCACGTCGTCGCTGTTTTCGACGGCGAAATGTTTGACGAGGTTTCTGACTTTTATAAGTTCTGTTTTGTCTAATTTTGTTGCTGTCGCGTTAATCACTTTTCGATTATTTCCCTTATTCTCTTTACAAAATCTTCTAAATTCCGTTTTAATAATGTATCCGTTCGCCGCCTTTATTCTTTTTGGATTTTATAATGGCTTCAACTTGGCGCGCCCTTTTACAAGCCTCATTATCAGGCGAGGAAGAGTTCTCACATCCCTTAGCCAGAAATTTGAGCGCTTCCTCTTTATCCGGCTCGCGTCCTTCGCCAAAACCCAAAACGGTGCCATACATCGTACAACCCCAGGCATCGCCCAGCGCACAGGTTTTTTCAAAAGTGTCAGCCGAGCATTGAAGTGCCGAAACACTTGGGGTTTCCGGATTGAAAATAATAGCCGCCCGGTTAGTACATCCGGAAACAATGCCCAGTTTACAGGAGCGCCAAAACAGCGGCTCGGAGGTTTTTTCTTCCACTCCGTGCTGCTCCTGTATAAGTAAAGCCAGCGCGTAACAAGCGTTGCCGTCCTCCGATTTACACTTCTCCAGACAATTTTCAGGATTATTCGCGCAGCCTTCGCTTAAATACTCTATTTTCTTTTCGACCGCCGGCATAATCTCAGCCGGACAAGCATCGGCGGGAAACAGCCATTCGGGTTGGCTTTGAATATTTTCAATTATTTTTTGCGTTCTTTCCTTCACCTGCTCAGGCGACAACTTCGGCGTCGGCATATATGGCTTCAATAAAGCGCAGCCGTACAGCAAAACGATAAAAGATAAGAAAAAAACTTTCATAGATAAATTATTGATTTCGGAAATCAACGGCTTTAAAACCCGATTATTTTGATTTCCAATCTTCAACAATAATCGCAAAGCGTTCGTGGTCGCGCCAGCGTCCGCCGATTTTCAGATATTTCGGCGAAAACCCCTCTCTGCTAAAACCGCATCTTCGCAAAACGCTGATTGAAGCCGCATTTTCCGGCTGCACGTTGGCTTCGACGCGGTGCAGCTTTAATTCTTTGAAGGCGAAACGCAAAATCAACGAAACGGCTTCGGTCATATAGCCGCAGCCCGTGTATTTTTCGGCTAGATAGTAGCCGAGATAAGCGTTCTGAAAAGCCTTTCGAAAAATCTGCGACAGCGCCGCGCCGCCGACAATCGCGCCGTCTTCCGTGCGGCAAATCAGGAAACAGCGGTCGGTTTCCAGCTCGCTGCGCTTTAAAAAATCCGCAAAGCCTTTCTCGTCCGTCGGCGGATTGACGAGATTGCGGTGAAATTTGCGGCTCGCTTTGTTCAACGCCGTAAATTCGGCGAAATCTTCGCTATTCGGATACCGCAGGAACACTTTTTTGCCTTTGGGCAGCTTTGATTCGTTCATCGTATAAGACGCAGCGCGCTTTTACTTCTTCGTTGATTTGATAAAGCGGAATTTCGCCCGTCGTGCAGACGCCGTCGATGCGGTGCTCGCAGCGCGGCGCGAAATGACAGCCGTCGGGCAGATTCGTCGGGCTCGGCACGGTTCCCTGAATCGTCGAGAGCCGCGTCGTTTTTTCGTCGCCGAATACGCGCAGCTTCGGAACCGACCGCAGAAGCCCTTGTGTGTAGGGATGTTTCGGCAGCCGGAAAATTTCTTCGACGCCCGATTCCTCGACGATTTTTCCCGTATACATCACCGCGACTCTATCGGCGACCTCGGCGACGACGCCCAAATCGTGCGTGATGAGCAAAACGGCGAGCCGGCGCGTTCTTCTGAGATTGTCCAGAAGCTCCAGAATCTGCGCCTGAATCGTCACGTCCAGCGCGGTCGTCGGCTCGTCGGCAATCAGCAATTCCGGGTCGCAGGCGAGCGCCATCGCAATCATCACGCGCTGGCGCATGCCGCCCGAAAGCTGGTGCGGGTAATCTTTGACGCGCCGCGCCGGGTCTGGAATCGCGACTTCCTTCATCGCCGCGATTGCCGCTTCCCAAGCCTGTTTTTTGTTTAATTTACGATGCAGGCGCAGGGCTTCGGCAATCTGCTCGCCGACCGTGTAAACCGGGTTGAGCGAGGTCATCGGGTCCTGGAAAATCATCGCGACGTCGTTGCCGCGAATCTGGCGCAGGCGTTCGACCGAAGCCGTCGTCAGCTCCTCGCCTTTAAATTTTATCGAGCCGCCGACGATTTTTCCCGGCGGCGCAATCAGGCGCATAATCGACAGCGCCGTAATGGATTTCCCGCAGCCGGATTCGCCGACCAGACCGAGCAGTTCGCCCTCGCCAATGTAGAAACTGACGTCGTTAACGGCTTTGACCAGCCCGGCGCGCGTCGGAAAATGCGTTTGCAGATTTCGGACTTCCAATAAATGAGACATTTTTAATACAGCGCGAAGCGATACTCCACGATTTTTATTACTGAAAAATTAACGTTATTACGGCGCGACGGCAGGAAAAAGATTTTCCGCGCCGCCGCGACAGCCTGCTCGGTCAAACCGTCCGCGAGCGCGCTGACCACCGCTATGCTGCCGATTCCGCCGTTTGCCAGAAAAGTGACTCTCAGGCGAACCGTGCCCTGAATATTATTCGTACGCGCCGCATCGGTATATTTTGCGCGCGGTTTGAAAACTATGAAAACCGGCTCGGTCACAACACTTTGCCCGCTTTTAGTTTGGCTGCCGTCTCCGACTCCCGTTTCGTCCCAGATTCCGCTGCCGGAACCATTGCTCGGACTGCCGACGCTGACGCTGCCGCCGGAATTTGTTTTCGCGGCTTCTTTCTGTTCAGGCTCAGCCGCATCGCCGTAATTTATCGGCGCGCCCTCTCCGATTTCGATTCCGTCGGCTTGCTGCCCGATTTTTAACGATTCGAGAAAATTATCTACCGCCGGCTTGTTCAAATCACGACCGGCGACGTAAAGCTCAAACCAGCGATTGTTTTTAGAGTCGTTAAAAAACGCGCGAATCCAGTTTTTACCGGCGAATTTGGCGGTCGCTTTATCGCCTGCCCTTAAAGGAATCTCTTTCTTTTCACCTTCCAAATCGCGGATTTCCCTCAAACGCTCTTCAAAATTTTTCCCGCTGAATTCCTTTTTTTGGGGGCAATATCTATCCGGTTTTACTTTGAAAGTGACTTTCAGAGTAAAAACCGAATTTTCGGCGTAAGCCACATATTGCACGCTTTCTTCGCCGAAACAGGTTTTCGAGTAATCGCTGAGCAAAACGGGCAGTTTCGGAAAAAGCGCAGAGACGTTTCTTTCTTTGGCGCGGTATCGCTCCCAGCGCACCGGAACGGTTTTAGTATTGGTCTTCTCTTCCTGCGCGACCGCCGCGCAGGTCAATAAAATGCAGGTTAAAAAAGCCGCTTTCAATAATCTTTGCATATTCATAAAAACCAGCTTTCGTCTCGATTTCCAGTTGTGAGCGAGACGTTCTTAATATAAAGTAAAACGATTTACGACGACCTTTCGGAAGCTTACCGGCTTGATTTCGCATATGCCGCCATCAATTTTTAAAAGCACTGACACCCTGACGACGCTTCGAAACCCTTTCTTCCGGCAACAGCCGTGAACTTAGCTTTGGGAACCGATAAAACCGGAACAGGCTTTGACGAAATATTTGGCGTTTGCGTTTGTTTAATTGTTTACGCCGCGGCAAACGAATTAAACAAAACCACGAAAACGGCGATAAATATAATTTTCGGCATTGTTTTTTCGCTCTCCCGGCAATTATTTATAAAATTAATACAGCGTAAATTTGTATTCCACAATCGCTGTGGCGGTCAGGGATTTTCCGTTTTTCACGGCGGGCTCGAATTTAATCTTTTTAGCCGCTTTCATCGCCGCTGCGACCAATCCGTATTTTCTTAAGTCCTCGTGATTTTCCCGCACGTCGCTCACTTTTCCGATTTTCCCGTTTGCCAGAAACGTCACTCTGACCTGCACCGTGCCCTGAATATTATTTTTTCTGGCTTCGTCCGTGAAGTCGGCTGGCGGCTGCGACAGGATTTTCAAATTTTTCAATGGCGTCGTCTGCGCTGGCAGAGCCGCGCAAAAACCGAATAAACAAAGAAAAAACAGAACTGAAACAAGCTTGAACATTTTTATTTTTCCTTTCCGGTAAAAGTTTCCTGCCCGGGCAATCTATCTCGTGCAACTCTTTTCATCGCTTTTACTTCAAAGAAATGTTATCATTTTTTCGCATTTCTTGTGATTAACCGCAAGCCCTATTTGAGGAGATTTTGTCCGTGAGAAAAAGTTTTACCCTTTTCTGCAATCTTTTATTAATAATTTCGATAGCCACCACGTCTTTTGCGCAAACCCCGACAGGTTCCAGGGCAGCGACCGGCGCGCCGAAAGAAACGATTGCCGCGCCCGGCGGAAGCAAAAAAAGCCCGGTGACGGTCGAAAAAATCGAACAGGATATGGCTGAGGCTTTGACCGTTATTCAGGACTCTTACGTCGGCGGCAAAAAGCTCAATTACAATGACCTTATCAAATCTTCGATTGATTCGATGCTGCACACGCTCGACCCGCACTCGAATTATTTCGACGCCAAAGAGTTCGAGCAGTTTCGCACCGACCAGCAGTCGCAGTATTTCGGCATCGGCGCGACCATCGGCGATTTGCGCGACGGCAAAGGCAACCTGATTGCGACTTATATCAAAGCGACGTTTGAAGGCGCGCCGGCAAACCGCGCCGGGCTTCGCTACGGCGACAAAATCGTCGACGTCAACGGAACCTCGATGCTCGGCAAACCGTTTTCGGAAGTGCGCTCTTTCCTGCGCGGACCGCGCGGAACGACCGCTAAAATCACGGTCGAGCGTTACGGCACGGGCAAGCGCGATACGGTCGAAATCACGCGCGACGCCGTTCCGCAGCCTTCGATTCCCGAAGCTTATATGATTCGTCCCGGCGTCGGCTACATCGCCATGACGGGCGGCTTTAACCAGACGACTTTCAACGAATTTCGCCAGGCGATGATCGAATTAAAGCGTCAGGGCATGGAAAATCTCGTGCTGGATTTGCGCAACAACGGCGGCGGCTTGGTCAATCAGGCTTACCGCGTCGCCAGCACTTTCCTCGGACGCGGGCAGACGGTTTTCACGCAGAAAGGACGCCTCGAAGACAGCTTCGGCTCGTATCCTTCGGATAACGGAACGCCCGACCAGACGCCGATTGTCGTCATGGTCAACCGCAACACGGCTTCGGCTTCGGAAATTCTCGCCGGCGCGCTGCAAGACCACGACCGAGCCTTGATTGTCGGCGAAAACACTTTCGGCAAGGGCTTGGTGCAGAACCCGTTTATTCTCGAATACGGCTCGATGCTGCTTTTGACGATTGCCAAGTATGAAACGCCTTCGGGACGCCTGATTCAGCGCGATTATTCCACCGGAAATCTCTACGATTACTATACCAACGGCGGAACCCTGCGCGAAGAAAAGCAGCCCGAAAAGCCGAAGGGCTCGGAAACTAAAACCGATTTGAGACGCACCGTTTACGGCGGCGGCGGCATTCAGCCCGACGAAGCCATTAAACCGCAGACGATTCCGGCGGAGCGCGGGCAGCTGCAAGGCAAGCTGGTCGACCCGATTTTCGCTTTCGCGCTCGATTTGGTTTACGGCAAAATGCCCGGATTTGAAGCTTACAAAGCCGACAAGGCGATTAC
>DATHBC010000194.1:0-1573 GCA_035296345.1 Pyrinomonadaceae bacterium
TTTTCTTCCGCATTGCTTCTGATTTTGAGCTTTGTCTCGACATCGATTGCCGCGCCGATTTTCAATTCCGACAAAGACAAGCAAGCGGTCAGCCGGCAGAATCGCTTTCAGCCTTCGGAAAAAGCCTGGAAATGGGCTGATAAAAGGCTGAAAAAAATGACTGTGGACGAAAAAATCGGTCAGCTCGTGCACATCGGCATCAACGCGCGCTTCCTGAGCCAGGACAGCAACGAGTTTCAGGAGTTGAAACGACAGGTGACGCAGAATAAAATCGGCGGCATCATCGTCTTTGTCGGCGGCGTCTATGAAACGGTGCATCTGGTCAACCGGATGCAGGAGCTTGCCGAAACGCCGCTTTTGATTTCCGCCGATTTTGAAACCGGCGTCGGGATGCGTTTCGAAGACACGGTCAATTTTCCGTGGAATATGGCGGTCGCCGCGACGGGAAATCCCGATTTTGCGCGCCGTCAAGGCGAGATTGTCGCGCAGGAAGCCGCCGCGCTCGGCGTCCGGCAGGTTTTCGCTCCCGTCGTCGACGTCAATAACAACTCCGATAATCCGGTGATAAACGTGCGCTCATACGGCGAAAATCCGCAGGACGTGGCGCGTTTCGCCATCGCTTTTACCGAAGGCTTGCAGGGTCGCGGCGTGCTGGCGACGGCGAAACATTTTCCCGGTCACGGCGACACGAACGTGGATTCGCATCGCGGCTTGCCGGTCATTAATTTTTCGCGCGAGCGTCTGGAGCAGACGGAATTTGCGCCGTTTCGCGAATTAATCAAGGCGGGCGTCGGCTCGGTGATGATTTCTCACATCAGCCTGCCGCAGCTCGACGCGGAAGTCGTCAGACCGCTCAGGCAAACGGTCAAAGCCGTCTACGCCGAATCGGAAGTTATCACCGAGGGCACGACGACGCCCGCCACGCTTTCGTCGAACGTCATCACCGACATTCTGCGGAAAGACATGAATTTCGACGGTCTCATCGTCACCGACGCGATGGATATGAGCGGCTTGACGCTGTATTTCAACCAGGAAGAAGCCGCCGTCCGCGCGATGCTCGCCGGCAACGACATCCTTTTGAAACCCGCGCTTCCGGACGCCGCCATTCGCGGGCTGAAAGAAGCTGTGAAAAACGGTCGCCTGACCGAAGACAGAATCAATCAATCCGTGCGCAAACAACTGGCGTGGAAATATCATCTCGGTCTGGAAAAAAATAAAATCACGCCGATTGACGCGATTGACCGCATCGTTTCGAGCAGCGAAACCAGAAAATTGACCGCCGAGATTGCCGAAAGCGCGATTACGCTGGTCAGAAACGAAGAAAACGCGCTGCCGCTTTCGCCGGCGAGCGATAAAAAAGTTTTTGTTTTGATTGTCACCAACGGCGAAAATCCGAACGTGGCGGGAACGAGTTTTCTAAGACTTCTGCGCCAGAGCTTTCAGAAACCGGGAAACATCGAGTTCGGAATCATCGGCGAAAACACGGCGGCGGCTGAAATAAAACGAATCGAGGAACGCATGAGCCGCAGCGACGTGGTTCTCGCCGGTCTGTACGGGCGCGTGCGTTCGGGCG
>DATHBC010000195.1:0-1958 GCA_035296345.1 Pyrinomonadaceae bacterium
CGGCAAAAAAGTTCAGACGCTCTACGGGCATCTCGAAACCGTCTCGAAAACCAGCGGCGACGCGGTTAAAAAACGCGAGCAAATCGGCGCTATCGGAAACGCCGGCGGCAGGTATTTCTGTCACCTGCATTTTGAATTACGCGAGGAAAACTCCCGCGACTGGAACCGGGCGGGCGTCGGGTATTCGGCGGAAAACAAAGGCTGGCTCGACCCTTCGGATTTTATCGACCGGAATCGTTAGTTGTGAATTTTAAAGAATTTATAATTTGTTTTATCGGTTCTGTTTCGACATCGGATACTTCCGATTCGCAGTTATATCTGACATGCAAAAGCACATTACGCTTTGAAAGAATCCACTCTCGCCAAAAATGATTTTTATATTTAAATTCCGTCGCCAGTCCTGTAAAATCTCCTGCTTCGACATTATTTAAACTTACATTTCGCGGAAGCTCGCCTTCAATCAATTCATATAAATCATCTGTCGTAACTTCCCTGTCTTTTGAATGAGAGCTAATCTGCAATGCCCCGACGCCATATTTCTCGTAAAAAGAAACTCCGCCCTGATGAACGTCAACAATCCATTCAGCCGGATATTTAATTGTCCAGAACGTTGATTTATATTCTGAAAAATCCTCGCTCATTTTTCCAGAATTTCGTCCATCACGTCGGTAAATTCCCAAAAACCTTTTTTGCCCTGAATCCATTCCGCCGCCAGAAGCGCGCCCGAAGCGAAGCCTTCGCGCGAGCGCGCCGCGTGTTCCAGCAAAATCTGGTCAGCCGCGCCGTCAAAGCCGACCCGGTGCGTGCCCGGAATATTTCCCGCGCGCGTCGCCGCGACGGAAAAATCTTTTTCGATGTGCGCGGAAACTATGTCTTTGAGTTTCAAAGCCGTGCCCGAGGGCGCGTCCTTTTTGCGCGAATGATGCTGTTCTTCGATAAACGCCTCGTAATCTTCAAGTCTGGCGAAAAGCTCCGCCGCAAAATCGGCGAGGCGATAAAACAAATTCACGCCGATTGAAAAATTTGCGCCGAAGACCAGCGCGCCGCCCGATTCTCTAACAAATTTTTCGATTTCCGCGCGCTCGGCGTTCCAGCCCGTCGTGCCTTCGACCAGCGGAACATCAGCCAGCACGCAGGCTTCGACATTTTTTCTGACCGCTTCCGCCGCCGAAAAATCAATCGCCGCGTCAATGTCCGCCAGCTTTTCCGCGAGTTCCGCCACCGACAGATTCGCGTCCCGCTCGTGAATAATCGCGGCAATCTCGTGATTTTTATTTTCGGCTAAATGCGCGATAAGCTTGCCCATCGCGCCGTAACCGATTAGAGCTATTTTCAAATCAATCACCTCGCTCGATTGTCGAAAGTCCAATCTTCTTTATAAAACGCCCACGAATCGAAAAGATAGAGCGCGAAAGGAATCCACCAGACGAAATCGTTGGTCAGGCACATCACAATCGTCGCCGGTTTCCAAGCGCCTTGCAAGATAAGCAAAAGCAAGCCAATCGGACCTAAGATTTTTCCGATTAAACCGACCGCCGCGAGCATAAACCCTAGTTCCGGTCGGCGCGCAATTTCCAGATAAATGATGCCGTAAAGCCCGACGACCATTCCCAGACAGGCGAAAACGTCCGGGTAATTTATCGGCTCCATTCCGGCGAAACTGAAAAGCCAGTTCGGATTCAGGGCGACGAAAATTCCCCAGCCGATATTGTAAACGCCCGCCAGCAGAAAAGTTATCCGGTGAAATCCGCGCCGTTTCATTTTAATTAACCGAGCAGTTTTTTAACCAAATTTACGTAAAGCCCGACCGATTCTTCCAAATCTTTTTTCAGCACGAACTCGTCTTTCGTGTGCGCCACTAAAATCGAGCCGGGACCGAGCAGTAAAGGCTGTCCCCAGTTCGGCAAATGCGGGATGTCGGTGGTGAAACGGACGACTTTTTGCCTGAAACCTTCGAC
>DATHBC010000196.1:0-3562 GCA_035296345.1 Pyrinomonadaceae bacterium
GTGTCGGCGTCGGGATACAATGGCAGCCTGTCGGCTGTGAGATTTTGCCGTTGCCGATTTGTCCTTCGAGGTTAGAACCCCAGCTTCGAACCGTGCCGTCCGAGAGCAGCGCAGCCGAATGAAAAATGCCGGCGGTCACCTGCACAACCGTCGTCAGATTGGGAACTGGAACCGGCGTGGATTGATTTGCGCCGCCCACGCCGGTTCCGAGCTGCCCATGCCCGTTATAACCGGCGGCAGCAACCGTGCCATCCGATTTCAGGAATAATGTGTGATAGAGACCGCTGCTGATGCCGGTCGCGTCAGGCATAGCCGTCACCGTCTGCGGTAACGGCTGGTTTATAGTGTTGCCAATGCCGAGTTGACCATAGCCGTTTTCGCCCCAGGCGCGAGTCTGGGCGGAAACTTCGATTGAAAATAAGCCGGCGATTAAGAAGACAACAGTGAAAGCGGCGGCGACTGCCGGGTTTGAAGCTGAAAAGAGGTTCATATTGGGGCTCCTCGGATGTGTAACTGGAAATAACTACCTTATACACTCAATAAAATCAGCCGTCAATATTTTTTCGTCAAAAGCGCGTGAACAAAAGGCTTCGTTCAGCCGGGAGCGAAGCTTTTCGTCATTCGTCTGTTAAATTGTCTTACGAATTAATCGGCGGCGCGAGTGTCGGCGTCCGTGATTTCGGCGGCGTCCGCTCGACGTGCCGGGCAAACGTCCGCGCCGCCGAATTTGCCGCGTCGCTGCGGTATTTTATTTCCCGACCGGAGTCAGCCGCCGCGCTCTCGCCTGATTTTTCCTGCTCCGCGAATTAAAGATTCTCATTTAATATATTTTTTGCTAAACTTATTTGGTTAAAAAAGCCTTTTCCGGACTGCTTTTATAAATCAAGGGGTTATGTCAGACAAAATTAATCAAACCGCCGCAGACGATAATAACGTCGCGCCGAAACAAATTAACAATCTCCCATTCAATGAAACCGCCGCCAGTTGGCTGAAAGCTATCATCGCTTCGGCAGAAGACGCGATCATCAGCAAAACTCTTCAGGGCATTATCACGAGCTGGAATAAAAGCGCCGAACGAATCTTTGGTTATACCGCTGAAGAAATCGTCGGAAAATCGATTTTAACTTTGATTCCGAAGCATATGCAGCACGAGGAAAATTTAATCATCGGTAAAATCAAAAGCGGCGAGCGGGTCGAGCATTACGAGACGATTCGAGTCAGAAAGGACGGTAGTTTTGTTGAGATTTCTCTCACGGTTTCCCCAATCAAAGCCCCGGACGGAAAGATTATCGGCGCTTCGAAAATCGTTCGCGACATCACGGAACGCAAACGGGTCGAGCGAAAATTAAAAGAACAATCCGAAATACTCGAAACGATTAACCGAACCGGGCAGATGCTTTCCGCCGAACTCGACCAGCAGAAGCTGGTACAGTCTGTGACGGATGCGGCTACCGAACTGACGGGCGCGGAATTCGGAGCTTTTTTTTATAACGTCTATCAGGCGGACGGCGGCTCTTACATGCTTTATTCTCTGTCGGGCGTGCCGCGCGAAGCCTTCGAGAATTACCCGATGCCGCGAGCGACGAGTCTGTTCGGTCCGACTTTTCGCGGCGAAGGCACAATCCGATTGGACGACGTGCGTCAGGATTCGCGGTTCGGAAAAAACTCTCCTTATTTCGGCATGCCGGAAGGTCATCTTCCGGTGACGAGTTACCTGGCTGTCTCGGTCGTCTCGCGTTTGGGCGAAGTAATCGGCGGACTCTTTTTCGGTCACTCGAAAGCCGGCGTTTTTACGGAAACACACGAGACTATTATCGAAGGACTCGCCGCGCAGACAGCCATTGCAATGGATAATGCGAGGCTTTACGACCAGGCGCAAAGGGCGGTTAAGGAAAGAGAAGAATCTTTAATCCGCGAACAACAGGCGCGCAGCCAGGCGGAGATAGCCAGCCAGAGCAAAGACGAATTTTTAGGACTGCTGTCGCACGAGCTCCGGACTCCGCTGAACGCTATTCTGGGATGGACGCGAATGTTGACTTCGACTCAGATGGATGAGGCGACTGTCGCCAAAGCCATTAAAACGATAGACCGCAACGCTCAGCTTCAGGCAAGACTCATCGAAGATATGCTGGACGTTTCGCGAATCATGTCGGGAAAACTGCGTCTGGATACCCAGCCCGTCGATTTGACCAGCGTCGTTCATGCCGCGGTAGATACTTTGCGTCCGGCGGCTGAAGCTAAAGATATACGGATTTACGTCGTGCTGGATTACGGAGCCGGGTTGGTTTTAGGCGACTCGGTGCGTTTGCAGCAGGTGGCGTGGAATCTGCTTTCAAACGCCATCAAATTTACGCCCAAGCGGGGCAGCATCAAAGTATTTCTGGAGCGCGTCAATTCGCATCTGGAGCTGACCATCAGCGACACCGGACCCGGAATCGAGGAAGACTTTTTGCCGTTCGTGTTTGACCGCTTTCGGCAGGCGGACAGCTCGACGGCTAAAAAACACGGCGGTCTCGGGCTGGGGCTGTCAATCGTCCGTCAACTCGTCGAACTGCACGGCGGGACGGTTGAAGCCGATAATCGCAAGGATGATGAATCGGGCGCTATTTTCACGGTCAAACTGCCGGTGATGGTCGTCCGCCATCCCGCAAATCGAAGAGACGGTAATCTGGAAAGGGTGCATCCGGCAGTCGGGAGCGGAGTTATAGGCTTTGATTGCCCGCAGGAAATCGTAGGCATTAAGATTTTAGCGGTCGACGACGACGCTGATGCGCGGCATTTGTTGACGACAATACTTGAAAAATGCGGAGCGGAAGTCAAAAGCTGCGAGTCCGTGGCGGACGCGCTCGCTTTATTGGAGGAGTTTAAACCGGATATTTTAGTTTCCGACATCGGAATGCCGGAAGAAGACGGCTATTCCCTGATAAATAGAATCAGAGCGGCAGAAAACGCTCAGCAGCGAATCCCGGCAGTAGCTTTAACGGCATTCGCCCGGGTCGAAGACCGCTTGAAGGCTCTCGCCGCAGGCTTTAATATGCACGTTCCGAAGCCCGTCGAACCGGCTGAACTAACGATGGTCATCGCCAGCCTGCTCAGGCGCGGTTGATTTACTGCAAGCGCGGAAACATTACCTGCGTAAAGTTTTTAAAATAGTCTCAAAAAAAGTCGTTTTTGAGACTATTTTAAAATTCCGTTGTTATCCTCGAATATTACGAAGATTCTGCGCTCAAACCTGAAAGTAAAAAAGGCTTCGCTCAACCGGGAGCGAAGCCTTTCGTCATTCGTCATTTGAATTCGTCATTGATTTATCCGGTAATCATCGCGCTGACGGTTTCGCTCCAGCCGGAGTGCGAGCCGTCCTTTAAGACACGGAAAGCCTTTTCCGTGTCTTAAATTTACCGCGCCGCGCCGAAACCGCGCGAAATGCTGAAATAATTGGAAAAACTAATTTATTGCAGCGTTTCGGCGGGAAAAGAGAAGCATGAAAATAATATCAATTCTGATAGTCGGACAATCACTTTTGATAGACTTAATAGACAAAAACGCAAGCGTCGATAGCGAG
>DATHBC010000197.1:0-1865 GCA_035296345.1 Pyrinomonadaceae bacterium
CACCATTTTCGGCATTTCGTCCGAGGGAAGGCCCGTGGATTTCGGGTCGTCCAGATACGGCTCGTAAAACCAGGCGGTCGTCGAACCGAGACTGCCGTCGGCGAAGCCTTTCAAACCGCCGACGCGCAGCATCGCGTCGCCGAAAGCGGAGCCGACGCCCGTTTTGCTCCATCGCTGCCAGTCGGAAAGCGTGGAAACGGCGTAAACGCGGGTTTTTAATTTGCCGCGCCGGATTAATTCCTGATAGACGGCGATGTCCGTTCCGGCGGACATATCCTGCACGCTGGTCACGCCCAGAGCGGCGGCGTAATCGGTCGCCGCCTGAATAGCTTCGAGCTTTTGCTCGAACGTGTCGGCGGGAATGACCCGGTAAACGAAATTCATCGCCGCGTCTTTTAAAACGCCCGCCGGCTCGCCCCGCGCGTCGCGCACAATCAAGCCGCCTTCCACATCTTTCGTCTCTTTCGTGACGCCAGCCAGCTTTAACGCCAGACTGTTGGCGAGCGCCATATGACCGTCGAGGCGCATCACGAAAACCGGATTGTCGGGCGTAAACCGGTCAATCATCTCTCTGGTCGGCAGAGCGTTCGGCGTCCAGTTTTCGTGGTCCCACATTCCGCCCAGAATCCAGCGACCTTTCGGCAGGCGAGAGGCGAAATTCCTGATGCGCTCGGCAAATTCCTGCGGCGTTCGGGCGTCGCGCAAATCGACGCTCGAAAGCTGCGCGCCGCCGTCCAGAAAATGAACGTGGCTGTCGTTAAAACCGGGCAGAACGAGCCGCCCCTGCGCGTCAATCGTTTTCGTGTTTGCGCCCGCCAGCGCGCGGATTTCGCGCGTCGAGCCGACCGCCGCGATTCTGTTCCCCAGAACGGCGACGGCTTCGGCGGACGGTTTTGCCGCGTCCATCGTCCGCACTCTCGCATTGATGACGACCAAATCAGCCGTTAATTTCTGAGCGTTGGAGTTCGATAAAAACGCGAATGTAAATATCGGAAGGGCGAAAAAAATAATAAGTTTTTTCATTTTTTAATAGAAGTCATCTCATAAATGGTCGTGCTAAATTTGAAATATGGCACGACGCGAAGAATTAAGTGATGAGCAATGGGCGATTATCGAGCCATTGCTCGGTGAAATGCCTCGTCGCTCAGACGGAAGAGGCAGACCTTGGCGCGATAACCGCGAAGTTATCAACGGCATTCTCTGGATATTGCGAACCGGCGCACCGTGGGCTGATTTGCCCGACAGATTTCCGCCATACCAAACCTGCCATCGACGTTTCCAGCTTTGGGTCAAAGACGGAACGCTGCGCCGCATTCTGGAAGCTTTAGCCGAAGATTTGCACTCGCGCGGCAAGTTTGATTTATCAGAATGTTTTATTGACGGAACGTTTGTCTCCGCCAAAAAAGGGGCTTCGGGGTTGGAAAGACCAAGCGGGGCAAAGGCACGAAGCTCATGGCAGTGGCAGATGGCGCTGGTATACCTGTCGCCGTTTACGCAACGAGTGCTTCGCCGCATGAAGTCAAACTTGTTGGAGAAACGCTCGAGTGTCGATTGATCGAGCAGGTGCCGGAGAAAATGATTGGCGATAAAGCTTATGATTCTGACCCGCTCGATGAGCAATTGGCTGAAATCGGAATTGAATTGATTGCGCCGCATAAGCGAAACCGAAAGAAAGCGAAAACGCAGGACGGACGCAAACTTCGCCGTTATAAGCGGCGTTGGAAAGTCGAAAGACTTTTTGCCTGGATGCACAATTACCGGCGAGTCGTGGTTCGCTACGAATATCATTTGGATAATTTTCTCGGTTTTGTTCATCTGGCTTGTATCCTGATTTTGCTCAAATCTTATTTATGAGATGGCTTCTA
>DATHBC010000198.1:0-8007 GCA_035296345.1 Pyrinomonadaceae bacterium
CTTGCTCACGCGCGGGCTTCCGCTTCGGAAGTCGCGTGAATATGAAATCCGCTGTAAATTTTTCCCGCCAATCAAAATATCCGCTTATTGCCTGATTCAAGCCGTAATGACTTCGACTTTAGTCTCAATCAAAGTTTTCGGAATCAGGGCAGGGAAATAAGCCATAATTTCCTCAACTTTCGGTCTGCCGCCCGCGAAACCCGTGACCGCCGGAGGTCCGGTTAAAATCAAGGGCGCAAGCTCTTTGGTAAATCTTTCGACGTCCGCTTTGTTCTGCCCGCGCACGCCGAAGCGCAGTTGGACTTCGGGAATATCCGGCGGCGGCTCGCCCGCCAGATGCCCGTGCGTGGCGTTGACGCCGACGAATTCCGTCAGGACAACGTCGAATTTCAAACCGAGTTTTTCGAGCCTCGCGCGCAGGATTTTATCGGCGGCTTGCGCTTTTTCGTAGGCGTCCGGGTAGGCGTAGACGAGCGTTCCGACCGCTTTCCAGCCCGCCGAGTAAGCGATGGAAACTTTGTAAAATTCCGTGTTCGGATTGCCCCGGATGCCGAAGACGCGGACGCGATTCGCTCCGTCGTCTTTCAGATGAATCGAAGTGAAATCCGCCACCACGTCGGGCGTGATATAAGATTTCGGGTCGCCCATTTCATAAAGAAGCTGTTCTTTTATCGAAGGAATATTAACGATGCCGCCGGTTCCCGCGTGTTTCGTGACGACGAATTCGCCGTTCGGGAAAGCCTCGACAATCGGGAAGCCGACGTTTGTCAAATCGGGGATATTGCGCCAGTCGTACTGGCAGTTTCCGCCGGAGCATTGAGCGCCGCATTCGATGATGTGACCGGCAATCGTGCCCGCCGCGATTTTGTCCCAGTCTTCAAACGTCCAGCCGAACTCGTGCATTAAGGGCGCGAGCGTCAAACCCGTATCCGTCAAGCGCCCGCCGATGACGATCTGCGCGCCCTGATTCAAGGCGTCGACTAAAGGCTGCGCGCCGAGATAAACGTTTGCCGACTGCACCTTATCGCGAATCGAAGCGAGCGATTCGCCCGTGTCCATATTTTTTATCTCGACGCCTTTTTCGAGAAATTCATCCAGACGCGGCAGAATGTCGTCGCCGGTGACGATAACGATTTTGAATTTGCCGGAAAGCCCCAGCTCGCGCGCTACCTCGCGCACGGCTTCGGCGCAGCCCGGAACGTTGACGCCGCCGGCGTTTGCCGTGACTTTGATATTTTTTTCGACGCAGTCGGGCAGAATTTCGCGCATCAGGCTGATAAAATCGCGCGCGTAACCGGCATTCGGGTCGCGCTGTTTCTGCTTTTGCACGATGCTCATGGTGACTTCCGCCAGGTAATCGAGCATCAGGTAATCAATCTCGCCGCCGCGCACCTGCTCGACCGGCGCGGTCAGCAAATCGCCCCAGAAGCCCTGCCCGCTGGCAACTCTTACTTTTTGTTTCATTGTGTTAAGAAGGCAGAAGCCCGCGCGTCAGCAAGGGCGCATTCAATGCAAAACGAAAAGTGCAAAACGCAAAATGAAGAAGATAATTTCATTTTGCACTTTGCATTTTGCATTTTACGTTTTCTCCGCCCTTGCTCACGCGCGGGCTTCTGCCTTTAGAGAATTATAATACGAGGCGGTCGCAAATCGTCAAAGATAGCTTTGCCCGTTTGCCACCGCCTCAATGCCTGCTGATTTGAAAACCACGAATTAGTAAACGACTTTTTTCGTTCGGCTGACGACTTTTCTGCCGGTTTTGACGGTCTTTTTGCCCGTCCATTTCGTGCCGCTCCAGACTTTTTTGGAAACGTATTTCGTTCCGTTCCAGGTTTTGCGAACGACGTATTTGCCGCCGCGCCCGACCGTTCTAATCGCGCCGACTCTTTTCTTGCGCACCGTCACCTGCGCATCGGCTGAAAACGGATTATGGGAAGAAGTCACCTCGCCGACAAATGCGATTGATAAAATCATTGTCAGGGCAAATATCAAAGACGTAATTTTTTTCATCTCTATCTAATCTCCTTGCTCGTTGTTGTATTTATTAAAGACTAATCATACCGGCTGGTGTAAAAATACAGTACACTTTTCGGCGTTTGACCCTGTTCGAGTGCAAACATTATTCCACAATAAATTAATTTTTATTCTTCACGTTTTCGCGCAGGAATTTCACGATGTCTTCGGTCGAGGTGCCGGGCAGAAAAACTTCCGAGACGCCTTTTTCCTTCAACACGGAAATGTCTTCCTGCGGCACGATGCCGCCGACCAGCACCAATGTATCGTCCATTCCGTTTTCGCGCAGCAGGTTGACGATGCGCGGGCACAGCGTGTTGTGCGCGCCCGACAGAATCGAGATGCCGACCGCGTCGACGTCTTCCTGCACGGCGGCTGACGCAATCATCTCCGGCGTTTGCCGCAAGCCCGTGTAGATGACTTCCATTCCGGCGTCGCGCAGGGCGCGCGCAATCACTTTCGCGCCGCGGTCGTGTCCGTCCAGCCCGGGCTTTGCCACGAGAACTCGAATTTTTCTTTCGCTCATGATTTTATCTTAATCGCAAATTCTCGAAGTTTTCAATGCGAAAAATGCTTTCAAAACGAAATCTTTTTCTGCTACCTTATAAATGCGAGCTTTTTCCTGCCGCTTTTTCGTCATCCAGTCTTCTTCAAATATGCCCGAAATATTTTCCATATTATTTGCCGCAATGATTCTGGTCGCCCTTTTCAAATTGTTTTTCGATGATTTGGAAGATTTACGGACTGACATCGTAAATTTCTGCCTGTGGTTTCCCTGCGAAATGATATTCGACCTGTCGCCCGAAACCAACGGCACAGGCTTGAGATTCGTATTCTGGCTCGCCGTCGGCGCTCTCGGCGGCTTTCTGTTGTATTACAGGCTTGCGGCAATCTAACTACCGGCGGACGAATCTGCCGAACAAGCCGTCGCGCCGGACGAACGGTTTTAAATCGCTCCACGAATAGAAAAATCTGCCGGAAGGCTGCAAAGCGAGCGCGACGCGCGGAAAGCCGTATTCGTAAATAAACGTCACGCCTGTGTCGCTGATGGTAAATTTATTCAAATCCCTGACGGTAAAATCCGCTTTCCCGAAATACTCCGAAGCGTCGAAATCAGCCGCGTCCGGGTCTTTTTTGTATTCTTCGGTCGCCTGCCGCATTTCCGCCTGCTGCGCGCTTTTTATCCTGGCGGCGAGTGCGCTCAGATTCGTAAAAACATCCTGCGGGCGAACCTGCGCGCCGGTTTTCAGATTAACGACAACGTTTTTTTGAAAAACCCAAGGGTACGCGCCCGAACCTTCCATAAAAATCGTTATATCCAATATCCCGTTTTTGTTGTAATTGACCTCGTAGCTGGCTTCTTCAAGCCATTGAGCCTCGTCGAGTTCTTCTTTCAGGTTAAAATCGGCGACTTTTTCGTAGCTGATTAGGTTTTCGATTTTTTTATTCAAAGCCGGACTCAAACCTTCGACGCGCGGGCGAATGACGGTAAAGCTTTTTTTGTAATCGAGCCGCGGCTTCGGGCGTTTGTAAACCGTCTTTTTCGGCGTGATGACGACCGCCTGCGAAAAGGCTGCGGGCGCGAAAATCAAAAGCAGAATAAAGACAAAAAGGTTTCTTTTCATAGTATTGGTGCGCCGGCGGACGACCCGCAGCGGCGTGATTTTTACGCTCCGAATCCGGCTGAAAGCCTGTTGCGCGGCGAAAAGGAAGATAAAAATTAAAGGGAAAGCGGAAATTTTAGTTTTCATAGTCTCAAAATTCCATATTTGGAGACCCGAAAACGCAGCGAATTTTGCCTAAAAAAGTTTTTTGTTTTTTCATCGCCTCAAACATCTCGAACCAGCCGTGCGTGTTTATCCAGAGCCAGTTGTAGCTGTTAATCGGTTTGATAATGCCGTAGCGCGGCGTTTCGTCTTCGCCGACGAAAGTGCCGAGAATCCTGTCCCAGAAGATAAAAATTCCGGCGTAATTTTTGTCGAGATAAACGTTGTTGACGCCGTGATGAACGCGGTGATGCGAGGGCGTATTGAAAATATATTCGATAAACGCGGGAAGTTTTTTGACGGTTTTCGTGTGAATCCAGAATTGATAAATCAGATTCAGCCCGTGCATAAAGACGAACGACCAGAGCGGAAAGCCCAGAAAAGCGACGGAAACGTAAAAAATCCAGTGCGCCGTGCCCGAAAACCAGCTCTGGCGGACGGCGACGCTTAAATTGTATTGATTCGAAGAGTGATGAACGACGTGAAAATTCCAGAAAAACCGAATTTCGTGGCTGGCGCGGTGAAACCAGTAATAAGCGAAATCATCGACAAACAGCAAAATTACCCAAGCCCACCAGGCGTGCATAGGCATCTGGTAGGGCGCGGCGTTTTCATAAATAAAATTATAGATAACGCCCTGAAACAAGCCGAAAACGGCTCCGAAAACTGCGCTGCCGAACCCGAGCGCGATATTCGTCCAAACGTCTTTGCGGTCGTAATTTTCCTCTTTCCGGACGGAAAAATACGTCTCTACCGCTATCATCAGCGCGAAAAAGGGAATGGCAAAAACGGTCGGCGACAAATTCATTTCAGTTATTCCGATGCAGACAAGCTCGAAGCGGTTTCTCGTTCAGATAGATGAAAAGTTATCAAATGAAGTTTGATTTAATTTCTTAAATTATGGATTTTTGCATACAAACGCTGTTTTCGACGCCGGCGTATTGCCCGTAATTCGGAATAACCCGGTAACCGCTCTTTTGATAAAGCCGGACGGCTTCCGGCTGTTTCAAGCCCGTTTCCAAAACGCATTCCGCGAAATTCAACTCTTTCGCCCAGGTTTCCAATTCGGACAGGATTTTTCCGGCGACGCCGCGCCCGCGCGCCTCTTCCGCCACGAACATCCGCTTTATTTCCGCCACGCCCGGCGCGTATTCTTTAAACGCGCCGCACCCGACCGGCTTTTCGCCTTCGTAAGCGACCACCGCACAGCGAATTGTATCGATTTTATTAAACTGCGCGTAAAACGCGTGTTCCGCGCCGTCACGAATTCGCAAATCCGCGTCGAGCAGCGCCGCTAAATCGCGAAAATCCGCATTCCCGGAATTTGTTCTCAAAAGACTTATCGACATCACGACAAATCGCTAAAAAGCCGGTTCTTCATAAACGCCGTAAACGTCTCGCGGAGCCGGACAGATTACTTCTGTTGCTTTAATCTCTGTTCGTTAAAACAGCCTTGTAAGTTTCTTCAAATTCCTGTAATTCGAGAATCGCAACTTTTGGAAAATCTATAGTTTTCAGTACTTTAAAATGCTTATCGTTCGATACCAGACAAATCGCGTTTGCGGCTATGGCGCAATCTACGAATTTATTATCGTCCGCATCTTCCGTTATCAATCCGAATTTAAAAAAAATCTCACATTTTTCGGCAAACGGATTGACGGTAATAAAATTTATAACATTTTCAGCGACTTCACGACTTGTTTTTTCGGACAAGATTTCTTCATACTCGAATAAAATTTCATTTGAAACGCAAAGAATAATTTTGCCGTCGATAACGCAATCGAAAATCCACCGAAAAGGTGACTTTCGGCTGATAACGGCGATTAAGATATTTGTGTCAAGAACGACTCTTAACGCGATTATGCTCATTCGCCCAATTAATCATATCTTGTTCTGATAAGCCTTTTTCGTTCCAGACTTTGTCCATAGCTTCAGTCGCTTTATCGGCGAAATATTTTGCAAGCAGGCTCTTTATTTCGCGCAGAGTTTCGTCTGAAACATCATTGCCGTAAAGACGCAAAAGTTCAAGCTGTAAATTGCTCAGTTTCGCCATAATTTCATCTAAAAAGCCGGTTCTTCGTAAACGCCGTAAACGTCGCGCAGGGCGGAGCAGATTTCTTCGACCGTCGCGTAAGCCTTGACGGCTTCAATCGTCGCGGGCATCGTGTTTTCGTTTGCCTGCGCGGCTTTTTTCAGCTTGTCCAGAGCGTTCGCCACCGCGCCGTTGTCGCGCGTCGATTTGGTGTGCGCCAGACGGTTTAATTGAAGGTCGCGCACCGATTCGTCGATTTGCAGAATGTCGGTCTTGTGCAGCTCGGTTTCCATCGTGTATTTGTTGACGCCGACGATGGTTTGTTCCTTGCGCTCGACGGCTTTTTGATATTGATACGCCGATTCCTGAATCTCGCGCTGCGGGAAACCGGCTTCGACGGCTTCGACCATGCCGCCGAAACCGTCGATTTTATCGAAATAATCGAAACAGCCCCGTTCCATTTTCTCGGTCAGCGATTCCAGATACCAACTGCCGCCGAGCGGATCGACCGTGTTCACGACGCCGGTTTCTTCGGCGATGATTTGCTGCGTTCGAAGCGCGATTAAAGCCGCCTGGTCGGTCGGTAGAGCCAACGCTTCGTCGTAAGCGTCCGTGTGCAGGCTCTGCGTGCCGCCGAGAACCGCGGCGAGCGCCTGGATGGCGACGCGCGCGATATTATTCAAAGGCTGCTGAACCGTTAGAGAGACGCCCGCCGTCTGCGTGTGAAAACGCATCTGAAGCGAGCGCGGATTTTTCGCGCCGAAACGCTCGCGCATCGTTTTCGCCCAGACTTTTCGCGCCGCGCGATATTTGGCGATTTCCTCGAAAAAGTCGTTGTGAGCGTTAAAGAAAAACGAGATTCGCGGCACGAATTCGTCAACGTTTAAGCCTCGCTCGATTCCGTATTGAACATATTCGACGCCGTCGCGCAAAGTAAAGGCAAGCTCCTGCAAAGCCGTCGCGCCCGCCTCGCGAATGTGATAGCCGGAGACAGAAATCGGGTTGTATTTCGGCACGAATTCGGTGCAGTATTCGAATGTGTCGATGACCAGCTTCATCGCCGGTTTAATCGGGTAAATCCATTCTTTCTGCGCGATGTATTCCTTCAAAATATCGTTCTGCAAAGTGCCGGAAATCTTTGTAAAATCCGCGCCCTGTTTTTCCGCCACGACCAGATACATCGCCAGGAATATCGACGCGGGCGCGTTGATGGTCTGCGAAACGGTCACGTCTTCGAGCGGGATTCCGTCGAATAAAACCTCAAAATCAGCCAGAGAAGAAATGGCGACGCCGCATTTGCCGACTTCGCCTTCGGACAAAGGCGAATCCGCGTCCAAGCCCATCAGCGCGGGCAAATCGTATGCGACGCTCAAGCCCGTCTGACCTTGCGCCATCAAATATTTAAACCGCCGGTTCGTATCTTCGGGCGAGGAAAATCCGGCAAACTGGCGCATCGTCCAGAGACGCCCGCGATAGCCCGTCGGGTGAATCCCGCGCGTGTAGGGAAATTCGCCCGGAAAACCGATTTCTTCCTGCGCGATGTTTTCCGTGTCGGCTTCCGTGTAGAGACGATTGACCGATTCGAGGCTGACGCCTTCAAACTTCGCTTTTCTTTCCGGCGTTCTGCCCAGAACTTTTTTTAAGGATTCTTCTTCCCAACGCTCGATTGCGGCTTGCGCGGGCGTTAATGCTTGTTTGACTTCCGACATAATAATTACCTTGCTTAAGTGAATATAAAATCTGAGTTTATTTTAGTTTAAGGTAATCAAAAGCACAATTCAGATGAATTAGGTTAAAAATCTATTCTTCTTCAGGAGTAATTTTTATAGCTCGTAAAAAAAGCTCGATACGATTCTGCAAACGCTTCCATTCTTCTAAGAGTTTTTGATAATCTGCGTTAGTAATCATATCGTCAGTTGCTATTACTGTTGAGTCAACTGATTGGAAAAATTCCTCAAGGCTCAGTAACATTTGACTTCGCCAGTCGGCAAAATAAAAAGGGTCGGCGGGGGGCATAATTGAGGAGATGACATAATGCGGGTCTCCATCTTTTGCAATACCAAACTTTTGCCCGCTCCAAATTCCTTCATTTCCACAATCATAACACTGAATTTGAGAGACAGAATTTTGGTCTAAATTTGTTGAGCCGCAGTTGACACAAAAAATAACAGGCTTATTCGTTTTAATACTCTCCAT
>DATHBC010000199.1:0-3245 GCA_035296345.1 Pyrinomonadaceae bacterium
GATTGATTCAGCGAGCGCAGCGGCGATAAATCTCCGGCTTGTCCTTCGCGCGCACTGTATCGGGTCGGGACGAGCAGGAGCTGAACTTTCGGCGCGTCGGGCGCGGTTCGCCGTTCAAAGATTTGCACGAGCGAATGCGCCTCGCGGTGCGTCCGATTTGATAAGGCGTGCGCTTCGTCGCGGAGTTTCTGCAGAAAATTCATCGCCTCCGAGCGCGAATCGAACTCGATTTTCGCCGCGCTGAAATTAGTTAAAAAATGACTGATTTTGCCGTGCCGTCCCGGCGGTTTGACGGCGGCGACGAGCGGCAAAGCTTCCAAATCGAATCCGCGCAAAACTTTTTTCGCGGCATTTAGCTGCGGCTTTCCGCCGTCGAGCAGAATCAAATCCGGCAGATCCGCGCGCGAGGGCAAAAGCTTCAGTCGCTCGCGCACGCTTTCCGCCAGAGATTCGGTCTCCGAAAGATTTTCAAAATGCCAGACGATTTGTTCGTCGTCGGCTAATCCGCCGTCTTTGCCGACGACGCGCGCGGCGACGATTTCCTCGCCCGCCAGGTGCGCCACGTCAAAACACTCGATTTTGCGCGGCTCGTTTTTCAGGCTGAAAATTTCCTTTAATTCGGCGGCGATTTTCTCCGCCTCGGGCTGCCCGCGCAAAACCGGATTGGCGAGCAGGATTTCGGCTCGTTTCCGCGTCGCAAAAATCGAGGGCGGCAGCTTTTCCGGCAGCGCGGCGATTATTTCGGCTTTGCGCCCGAAACGTTCCGAGAGATGTTTTTCCAGCGCGCGGCGCGCGGCGAAATCGTGCGAGACGTAAATTCGCTTCGGCAAATAAAATCGGTAGAAGTCTTTGATAAATTCCGCTATTGCCGCGCCTTCGTCGCCCGTTTCATTTTCCGGTTTCCGGACGAAATGCTTTCCGCCGACCGTTTTTCCGCGCCGCAGAGTGTTCAGGTGAACGCTCGCCTCGCCGTTTTCCACGCCGGCGGTTAAAACGTCCGTGAAATCCTCGGCGCGCATCTGCCATTTCGAATCGTTTAAAATTTCAAAAATCGCCCGGCGCGTGTTCCGCGCTTCCGCCGCGCGCTCGAATTCCAGAGCTTCGGCTAAAGCTGCGATTTCCTCGTCGATTTTAAATAAAAGCTCCGCCCCGCGCCCGGACAAAAGCAGTTGGACGGCTTCGACCGCGCCGCGATATTCCCGGTCGCCGCAGATTTCGGCGACGCACGGCGAAAGACACCGGCGCAGAAAATATTCCGGGCAGGGCGCGTCGAAACTGCCGTCGATATTCAGCTCGCACGGGTGCAGGCGAAAAACGCGCCCGATAAAATCAATCAGCCGCCGCACCATCGTTTCCGGCAAAAACGCGCCGTAAAGCGTATCTTTTTCGCCGACCAAATCCGGTCGCCGCGTGACGAGCAGACGCGGAAACCGCTCGCCGGTCGTCAGAACTAAAAACGGATAATTCATAAGCCAAAAAAGTTTCTGGTTTCTGGTTTCTGGTTTCAAGTGTGTGGATTGATTTAACTTGAAACTTGAAACCAGAAACCAGAAACTAATTCTCCGCGTCGAGCAGCGCGTGAATCGTTTCCAGCGTGTCGGCGTCTTCGATTTTTTTATCGTCGCGCCAGCGCAGAATGCGCGGAAAGCGGACGGCGATGCCCGATTTATGGCGCGTCGAACGCTGGATGCCTTCAAAGCCGAGTTCGAAGACGAGCTGCGGCGTCACGGAGCGCACCGGACCGAAAGTTTCAATCGTATTGTCGCGCACGAAACGGTCGACTTTGCGAATTTCCGCGTCGGTCAAGCCCGAATACGCTTTCGCAAACGGAACCAGCTCGCCGCTCTTCCAGACGGCGAAAGTGTAATCGGTGTAGAGACTCGCGCGTTTTCCCGAGCCGCGCTGCGCGTAAATCAAAACGGCGTCGACCGTCAGCGGGTCGATTTTCCATTTCCACCAGTCGCCGCGCGGTCGCCCGACGCGATAAGGCGAATCGAGCCGCTTGAGCATAAAGCCTTCGACCTTTCGATGGCGGCTTTCCGCGCGAATTTCCGCCAGCGCGTTCCAGTCTTTCGCCGCGACGACGGGTTCGAGCAAAAGCCGGTTTTTCGATTCGTCGGGCAAATCGGCTAAAATTTTCGTCAGCAGCGCGCGCCGCTCGCGCATCGGTTTCGGGCGAATGTCCGCGCCCTGAAATTCCAGAACGTCGTAGCACAAAAGCACGACCGGAACTTCTTCGAGCAGCTTTTTGCCGATGGTTTTGCGCCCGATTCTTCGCTGAAGCTGCGCGAAGGGCAAAACGGCATCGTCTTTCCACGGCAGGATTTCGCCGTCCAGAACCGTTCCGTCCGGAAGATTAAAGCTCGCCTCGGTAATTTCTGGAAACCGCTCGGTGACTAAATCCTCGCCGCGCGACCACAGAAAGCTTTCGCCCGCGCGCCGCACGAGCTGCGCGCGGATGCCGTCCCATTTCCATTCGGCTTGCCAATCGGAAATCGCGCCCAGCTCTTCGAGCGGAAAATCAATCTGGTGCGCCAGATGAAACGGGTACGGGCGCGACAAATCGGCGTCCGCGGCGGCGGCTTCAATCAGATTCAAATAAAAATCGGCTGTCGGCGACCACGTTCCCATCAGGCGATGCGCGATGATTTCCTTTTCGATTCCGGCGACGAGCGCCAGCGCGCGCACGACCAGAAGCTGCGAAACGCCGACGCGAAAGCTGCCCGTGATGAATTTGTTGAAGACGAAACGCTGGTCGGCGTCCAGCTCGCTCCAGGCTTGCGCGACCGCTTCGCGGCGGTCTTCTTCCGCCAAATCGCGAAGCGGCAAAATGCGTTTTTCAATCCAGTGGCTCAGGGATAAATCGGTTCCGGCTGCCGAATTGTCGGGCAAAAGCAGCGCAATCGTTTCGCCCAAATCGCCGACGGCGTCATATGAAAGCTCGAAAAGCCAGTCTTCAATCCCGGCGATTTCCGCCGCCCAGGCGCGCAGATTCGCGGTCGGAACAATCTGTCGCGGCTTGCGCCCGCTCAGAAAATAAATCGCCCACGCCGCGTCTTCCGCCGTCGCCGCGCTGAAATATCTGACCATCGCCTCGACCTTCTCGTTGGTCTTGTTCGTCTGGTCGAGAGCCAGGTATAAATCGGTAAATTCTTTCATTTGATTTTTACCACGGAGACACGGAGGCACAGAGATTTTTGAGAAAATTTAACCACAGATTTACACGGATTAACTCAGATAAAAAC
>DATHBC010000200.1:0-5232 GCA_035296345.1 Pyrinomonadaceae bacterium
CGCAAGTCCGCGGACGCGGCCGGCTCGGCGGCGGGGGACGCGGTGCGGTGGCGCAGCACCTGCGACCATCCGAGGATGGCGTTCAGCGGCGTGCGCAGCTCGTGCGAGACGGTGGCGAGAAATTCGTCTTTCAGCCGGCTCGCCGTTTCAGCCTGCTCGCGCAAATGTTTTTCGCGCTGCAGCAGGCTTTCGCGCTCGGCTTCGACGCGCTTGCGGCGAATAAATTGACCGATTTCGCTGCCGATGGCGTCCAGCATATTGATTAAAGCCTGCTCGTGCTCCAGCTCGTGGCGCGTAAAAAACTCGATGACGCCGTAAAAATCCCTGCCGATTTTGATGGGAAAGCCGACCGCGCTGCGCAAGCCGACCGCGGCGGCAAAGGGCGCGCGGCGAAATTCTTTCTCTTTGACCATATCGGGCAGCCAGACCGGCGCATTTTTCGCCCAGACGTCGCCCGGCAATCCGATTCCGCGCGCCAGAGTTATCCGCTGCGTTTCGGCGATAAACGAGGAAACGTCTCCGGCTTCTTTCGCCGTTGCGATGTAAACGCAGGAAAGCTTTACGCCCGATTCGTCCGGCAGCCAGAGACAACTGACGTCCGCCAGCAAATAATCGCAGAAAGTTTTCAGAATCAGCGGGACGGCGGCTTCAAGACTGCGCGCGTCGGCGAGCGTGCGCGTGATGGCGTGCTCGGTCGCCAGCCGTGCTTCGGATTGCCTGCGGACGGCTATCTCGCTTTCCAGCTTGCGGTTGGCGTCTTCGAGCTGCGTCGTGCGGCGGCGCACGCGGTCTTCCAATTCGGAATTTAAGCTGTCCAGCTCGGCATTGGCTTTTTCCAGCAGCGCCGCCTGTCGTTTGATTTCCTGATTCTGGCGGAAAAGCTCGGAGAAAAAACGAACCTTGGATTTCAGGATTTCCGGCTCGAACGGTTTGGTCAGGTAATCGACCGCGCCGAGCGAATAGCCTTTAAAGACGTACTGCTCGTCGCGGCTCGTGGCGGAGACGAAAATAATCGGCGTGCGCTCGGTGCGCTCGCGCTCGCGAATCAATTCCGCCAGCTCGAAACCGTTCAGACCGGGCATTTGAACGTCCAAAAGAATTAAAGCGACGTCTTCGACGAGCAAAAATCGCAGGGCTTCGCGACCGTTCGTGGCGCGAATCAGATTCTGCCCCAAATCCGCCAGAATCGTCTCCATCGCCAGCAGATTTTCCGGTCGGTCGTCAACCAGCAAAACGTTCGCCTGAAATTCCGATGTCATTCACCCTCCTTAATCTTGGAAGCGGAAAGCAAACATCAAAAAGCGACGTTTGCTTTCCAAACTTCTATTTTTCTACTTATCCAGCCAAATACGCAAGAGCGAGAGCAGTTGTTCCGTATCGACGGGCTTCGTAATGTAATCCGAAGCGCCGGCTTCCAGACATTTCTGGCGGTCGCCCTTCATGGCTTTGGCGGTGACGGCAATAATCGGAATTGATTTGAATTTCGGAATCTGGCGGATTTCGCGCATCGCCTCGTAACCGTCCATTTCCGGCATCATAATATCCATTAAAACGCCTTCTATGCCGGGCGTTTTCTTGAGCGTTTCGATGCCGTCGCGCCCGTTTTCGGCGTAGACGACCTGCATCTGCTGGCGTTCGAGCGCGCTGGTCAGGGCGAAAATATTGCGAATATCGTCATCGACAATCAGCACTTTTTTGCCTTCCAGACGCGGGTCGACGCGATTGACGCGCATCATCATATTCTTTTGCGAGACGTTTAAATCGGCGACGTCCCGGTGCAGGAACAGCGCCGTTTCATCGACCAGTCTTTCCAGCGAATCGGCGTCCTTGATGATAATCGTTTCGGCTAATTTTTTAATCCGCGCCGTTTCGCGTTTCGTCAAATCCTTGCCGGTGTGAACGATAACGGGCAGCTCGGGAAAGCCGGATTTCTGCTTGATTTTGCCGATCAATTCCGACCACTCCATATCGGGCAGCATCAAATCGACAATCGCGCAGTCAAACCGCTCCTGCTGCAAGGTATTCAAAGCTTCCTCGCCCGTTCCGACCGAAGTTATCTCGACGTCTTCGCCGCCGATCAGCTCGTTGATGCTGTTTTGAAGCGTTTCGTCGTCTTCGACGAGCAGCAGTTTTTTCACCTTTCGCGAAACGAAATCTTTTAAGCTGACGACGCCTTCGACGAGCCTTTCGCGATTGACCGGCTTGGTGATGTGTCCGAGCGCGCCGAGCTTCAGGACGCGCCGCAAATCGTCGATCACGGAGATAATCTCCACCGGAATGTGACGAGTCGACGGGTCGTGTTTCAGACGGTCGAGAACGGCGTAACCGTGCATTCCCGGCAGCGTCAAATCCAGCGTGATGGCTGACGGGCGATATTTTCGCGCCGTCATCAGGGCTTCTTCGCCGCGCTGCGCGACGAGGCATTTAAAGCCCTGTTCGTGGGCAATATCGACCAGGATGCGCGCGAAAGTCGAGTCGTCTTCGACAATCAGCAGAACGTAATCGTCCGGCTTGATGTCGCTGCGGTCGTCGCTGACGATGATTTGCACGCGGGAAATCGTTTCTTCTTCGGATTCGCGCGAAAGGGAAATCAGGCTCGGTCGCGTCAGACCGCTGCCCGAGACGAGTTCATCATCGGCGTCGTCGGGCGGCGTCAAAGCGGTCGGCTGGTAGCTTTCCGGCAGGTAGAAGGTAAAGCGGCTGCCTTCGCCCTGTTTGCTTTCCAGCGTGATTTCGCCGCCTAAAAGACGCGCAATCTCGCGGCTGATGGAAAGTCCCAAGCCGGTGCCGCCGTATTTGCGGCTGGTCGTGCCGTCCGCCTGCTGAAACGCCTCGAAAATAAGCTGCTGCTTGTCTTCGGGTATTCCGATGCCGGTGTCGACGACCTTAAAGGCAATAACCGACGAAGCGCGATTTAAGCCGTCGTTATCATAACTCCAGCCGCTTTCGGCGGCGGCGATTTGGACGGCGACTTGTCCCTGATGCGTGAATTTAAACGCGTTGGACAAAAGATTTTTCAGCACCTGGCGCAGGCGTTTGACGTCTGTCTGCATATGGCTCGGCAGATTCTCGTCCAGTTCGATGACGAGCTGCAAGCCTTTGTCCTGGGCAATCTGGCTGAACGTGCGCTCGATGTCGCCCTGCAGGTCGCCGAAATGAACTTCGCCGATTTCGACGCCCATCGTGCCGGATTCGATTTTCGACAAATCGAGAATCTCGTTAATCAGCGCCAGCAGGTCTGCGCCGGACGAGTGAATCGTTTCGGCAAACTCGATTTGTTTTTCGTTGAGCGTGCCGTCCGGGTTTTCCGCCAGCATCTTCGACAGGATGAGCATCGAATTGAGCGGCGTGCGCAATTCGTGCGACATATTGGCGAGAAACTCGGATTTGTATTTCGACGACAGAGCGAGCTGTTTCGCTTTGTCTTCGAGCGCGACGCGCGCCAGCTCGATTTCGCGGTTTTTCTGTTCGACTTCCGATTTTTGTTCGAGCAGAAGCTGCGCTTTTTCTTCGAGTTCCTGGTTCGTCTGCTGGAGTTCTTCCTGCTGCTGCTTTAAAAGCTCTTCGGAAGTTTGCAGCGACTGCGCCTGCAATTCCAGCCGCCGGTTCGTTTCCTGCAATTCCGCCTGACCGACCTGCAATTCCTGCGCGAGCGACTGCGATTGTTTCAGGAGTTCCTCGGTTCTCATATTCGCTTCAATCGTATTGATAACGATGCCGATTGACTCGGTCAACTGGTCGAGAAACCCGAAGTGAATTTCGTTAAACGGGTTGAACGACGCCAGCTCGATAACGGCTTTCACCTGTCCTTCGAACAGGACGGGCAGAACCACGATGTTCGACGGGACGGCTTCGCCCAAGCCGGAATTGATTTTGACGTAATCGGGCGGAACGTTGTTGATGATAATTCTTTCTTTTTCCAGCGCGCACTGCCCGACGAGGCTTTCGCCCAGCTTAAATTCGTTGGAAACCGATTTGCGCTCGCGGTAAGCGTAGGAAGCCAGCAAACGCAGAACGGTTTCGTCCTCGACCGTGTTCGTAATGTAAAACACGCCGTGCTGCATTTCGACGAGCGGAGCCATTTCCGAGAGGATAAGCCGAGCCACGGTCAGCAAATCGCGCTGACCCTGCAAGAGGCGCGTAAATTTGGCGAGATTGGTTTTGAGCCAGTCCTGCTCGGTATTTTTCTGCGTCGTTTCGCGCAGGTTGCGAATCATCTCGTTGACGTTGTCTTTCAAAAACGCGACTTCGCCCGAAGCGTCGACCGTAATCGAGCGCGTCAGGTCGCCTTTCGTCACGGCGGTCGCCACATCAGCCATCGCGCGCACCTGGTTCGTCAAATTTGCCGCGAGCTGGTTCACGTTATCGGTCAAATCGCGCCACGTTCCCGACGCGCCCGGAACGTTTGCCTGTCCGCCCAGTTCGCCTTCGATTCCCACCTCGCGCGCCACGGTCGTCACCTGGTCGGCGAAAGTGGCGAGCGTGTCAATCATCGCGTTGATGGTGTCGGCAAGCTCGGCGATTTCGCCCAGTGCTTCCACTTCGAGTTTGCGATTCAGGTTGCCGTTCGCCACGGCGGTCACGACGCGCGCGATTCCGCGCACCTGCGTCGTCAGGTTCGACGCCATAAAGTTCACGTTATCGGTCAAATCTTTCCAGACGCCGGCGACGCCTTTCACTTCCGCCTGACCGCCCAATTTTCCTTCGGTTCCCACCTCGCGAGCCACGCGCGTCACTTCCGAGGCGAAAGAGTTGAGCTGGTCGACCATCGTGTTAATCGTGATTTTCAGTTCC
Source organism: Pyrinomonadaceae bacterium (assembly GCA_035296345.1). Classification (GTDB taxonomy): domain Bacteria; phylum Acidobacteriota; class Blastocatellia; order Pyrinomonadales; family Pyrinomonadaceae; genus JALZHR01. Next base: position 4,795 of record DATHBC010000200.1, read on the forward strand.
AGAATTTCGCCCTGCACGTCTACGGTGATTTTCTTGGAAAGGTCGCCGTTTGCCACCGCCGTTGTAACCGTTGCAATATTACGCACCTGGGACGTCAGGTTCGAAGCCATGAAGTTCACGTTGTCGGTCAAGTCTTTCCACACGCCGCCGACGCCTTTTACTTCCGCCTGACCGCCTAATTTTCCTTCGGTTCCCACCTCACGAGCCACGCGCGTTACTTCGGATGCGAACGAGTTGAGCTGATCAACCATCGTGTTCAGCGTATCTTTAAGTTCAAGAATTTCGCCGCGTACCTGCACGGTGATTTTTTTGGACAAATCGCCGTTTGCCACAGCGGTTGCCACTTCAGCGATGTTGCGTACCTGCGCCGTTAAATTGCTCGTCATCAGATTTACGTTATCGGTTAAATCCTTCCAAACGCCCGCAACGCCTTTTACT
>DATHBC010000201.1:0-3301 GCA_035296345.1 Pyrinomonadaceae bacterium
GCCCGCCAGACGCGCCGCCCGCGCCAAAGCCGTCGAGCCTGTCTCCAAAGAGTTTATTAAAAACAATGTGCGCGCCGTTAACGTCGGAAACGACCTTTACCCGACCGAGTGGCGCGCGAAGCGGTTCGAAATGCCCGTCGGCGATTTCGCCAGATTGTTCTGGGAAGGTCTCAACATCGATTACACGAATTTGCAGGCGACCGGCGAAAAAGCCCGCACGGCTCTCGCCGGAAAAGAACTGGAAATCACGCATCCGAACGGCACGAACCTGAAATTAACTCTCGACGCCGGCAAACCCGCCTATATCAGCGACGGCATTATCTCGGCTGACGACGTCGCCAAAGGCAACCGGGACGTTTTTCTTCCGGCGGGCGAAGCGGCAGTTCTCCCGGCGTCGAATTCCGGCGACGGGAAATTTATCGTCGAAAAACAATTTTACGAGGGTAAGGAAATTCGCAATCTGACGCTCACTTTCGCCGGCGGAAAACTGACCGAAATGACGGGCGAAGGCGAAGGTTTCGCCGCGCTGAAAGCCAATTACGATTCCGGCGGCGCGGGCAAAGAGCTTTTGGGCTACGTCGACATCGGCATCAACTCGAATTACAGCTTGTCGCCGAGCACCAAACTCGGCAACTGGGTTTCCGCCGGAATGGTCACGGTCGGCACGGGCGGCAACACTTGGGCTGGCGGCAGCAACACGGTCAGCTTCGGCGTGAACGGTCACCTCGCCGGAGCAACCGTGAAAATCGACGGCAAAACGATTGTCGAAAACGGCGCGCTGAAGCTTTAAACGACTCGGCGAAAGGCGAAATAGTTGAAAACTGCCGGTCGATGATAATGACGACCGGCGGCTTTCAGCTATTTCGCCTAAATTTGACGCGCGATAAAAGATATTAAATTTTCGCTTTTTGTCTCGAATTCCATTTTTCTGTTTCCGCTCGGATGCCAGAACGAAAGTTTGTAAGCGTGCAGACACAAACGCGAGTTTTTGCGCTTGCTGTGCCACTGGTCGCCGATAATCGGATGCCCGATATGAGCGCAATGGATTCGCAGTTGATTCGTTCTGCCCGTTACGGGTTCGAGTTCCAATAAAGTCGAATCGGGAAATCTTTCTTTCACCCAAAAGCGCGTTTCGGCATGTTTGCCGTCCGGCATGACGACCCACAATCTGATTTCCGCGTCGCGCCCAATCGGCGCGACGATTGCGCCCGAATCTTCATTTACCGCGCCTTCGACTAATGCGAAATATTTTTTCTCGACTAATTTCCGCCGGAAATGGTCGGATAAAATACGGTGCGCGCGCAGTGTTTTGGCGACGACCATCAAGCCGGAAGTCTGGCGGTCGAGGCGATGAATCAAGCCCGGGCGAATAAATTTTGCCGCGTCCTTTGTCTTTTTTCCTTCATCCCCGGAAAAATTCAGATGAAAAGCGAGCGCATTCAGAAGCGTTCCGGTTTTTTGCGCAAAAGTGGGATGCGTCAGCATTCCGGCGGCTTTATTGACGACGATTATCTCTGCGTCTTCAAACAGGATTTCCAGCGGAATCGGTTCGGGTTTCATCGCGCGCTCGACGCGATAATCCATCTCGATTTCGATGAAATCGTTTGACCGCAGCCTATACCCTCGATTTTCCGCGCTGCCGTTGACCAGACATTTTTCCTCTTTTATCAAATCGCGCAGGTGCATTTTGCTGACGCCTCTGATTTTGTCGAAAAGAAATTCGTCGAGACGAAGCCTGCGCGAGCCTTCGTCCACCTGGAAATGGAGCGTTTCATTCATCAGGTAAATTTTAGCGGGTTTATACGGGAAATGAAATTCGGCGAGTTTGAGAATTAAATCGACTTTGAGCGAAAGTTATCGCCTCCTTCAAGAGTTGTATTTTGCGATTTGCCGAAAAGCGATAACTTTCGCTCAAAGCCATTTCGGAAGTTGAGCCTTTGTCAAAAATCGTTTTTCTCTATTGCAACCGTGATGCCAAAACCGCGAATCTGACTCTCAGCCGGTAAATATCGAGGTTTCGCCGTTTTAACAGTTTTCGATTATTTTCCGATTTACTACAAATTTGTAACGTCGAATCTAAAAAATTGAGCTTTTGCCGCCGCTTTACCGGGAAAAGACTTTGTTTTATCGCTTCTTTTAGAATATTCTACAATTTTGTAATACAATTTTATTTATAATACAATTTTGTAGGAAATGAACGAACTTTTTTTAAAAAGTAATCTTATAATATTAGCCGAAATCGGGCAGAGACTAGCCGATTCCAACGGGCTGCGCGACAGCCTCGGCGGGACGCTGGCAAAGATTCACGAATCGGATTTATTCGTCCGAAGCTTTACGGCTCTTTACGAGCCGCAAAACGAAAAGCTTTCTCTTTACGCCGCCTTCGGCTTTAACGCCAACGAATATCGCCGTCTGGAAACTCGTCTGAATAAAAGCTTTCTGCGCGGCAGCGAGACAAACGGCGAAAACCGAGTTTTAGTCAGGAAAACTTCGCCCGAAGCCGCTTTCGATTTCATCGCTTCGCGCCAAATCGAAACGAGCTTTCTCGGCGTTCCGATTGTGCTCGGAAAAAGAAAAGCCGGTTTTCTGGGCGTCGAAATCGTTTACGACCCGAATAACGATTTCGATTGCCTGTTCAGTTTTCTCGCCGTCATCGCTTCCATGATTTCGCAGGCTTTAAAATCGCAGACCGAAATCGCGACGGAAAAGGAGAAGCTTTTCGAGGAAACGTCGCATTTGCAGCACGAGCTGCGCGAAAGATACGATTTCAACAATCTCGTCGGCAATTCCGGTCCGATGCGGCAGATTTACGCGCAGGTGACGCAGGTCGCGCGCTCGAACGCGACGGTTCTGCTGCGCGGCGAATCGGGAACGGGCAAGGAAATGATTGCCAACGCGCTGCACTACAACAGCCTGCGCGCCAAAAAGCCGATTATCAAAATCAACTGCGCCGCCTTGCCCGAAACTTTAATCGAAGCCGAGCTTTTCGGCTACGAGAAAGGCGCGTTTACCGGCGCGAACCAGCGCAAAAAAGGGCGCTTCGAGCTGGCGGACGGCGGCACGCTTTTTCTGGACGAAATCGGCGATTTGCCTTTGCAGACGCAGGTCAAGCTTTTGCGCGTTTTGCAGGAGCGCGAATTCGAGCGTCTGGGCGGAACCGAGACTTTAAAGGTCAACGTGCGATTAATTACGGCGACCAACAAAAATCTCGAAGCGGAAATCGCCGCCGGAAATTTTCGCGAAGATTTGTTTTATCGCCTGAACGTTTTCACGATTTTTCTGCCGCCGCTGCGCGAGCGAA
>DATHBC010000202.1:0-3326 GCA_035296345.1 Pyrinomonadaceae bacterium
TCAGCGGATTCGGTCGTCAAGGCTTTTTATCAGCCCGACGGGAAAATATTGGCTGTGGCGCAGGTACACAACACCAGCTCGCAAGGACCACAGACGGTGAATTTGCATCTGCTTCGCTATTCAAACAACGGCGCGCTCGAAGGAACAATCGGCGGCATCATTAATTTCGGCGTCAGAGACGCCCTGCAGCAGCCGGACGGAAAAATCGTCGCCGTCGGGCAGAGATACGGCGATTTGACCATTTCGCCGCCCAGGATGGCAGACTGGATAATCGCGCGCTTTAACCCGGACGGCACGCTCGATACGACGTTTAACTCAACCGGAATCGCCACGCGCGGCTTTGCCCAAAATGAAGATTCTATTCGCAGCGTCGCGCTGCAGGCGGGCGGAAAAATTCTCGTCTGTGGCTCTTCTTCTAACAACTCAGGCACCGCCACGGTCGTCGGCAGATACAACGCGGACGGCAGCGTGGACGCTGCTTTCGGACCTTACGGCGAAGGATTTTTCGACCGCTACGACAACGGAGCCTTATCGGTAAAGGTGCTTGTCAAACCGGACGGAAAATTTCTTCTCACCGGCAGCGGTGTCATCGGTTCGCTGCCTAGTAGATTGGTCGTCATGCAATTCAACAATAACGGGACGCTCGACACGACGTTCGCCAATCAGGGCGTGGCGGTTGTAAATTACACGCTCAACGAGTTTTTGTATGACGCGAGCCTTGCTGCAAACGGGAAAATCGTTCTGCTCGCGTCTTCATCTTTTAACGTGTCCGGTACGTCCTATACCGACCACGCAATTCACGTTGTTCGCCTGAATGCGGACAGCTCGCTCGATACTGGCTTCGGCGCGGACGGCAGAACGATTCTGAACAGCTCGTCGCCGCGCTTTCCAGGCACCGCCGCCGACTCCTTTGCAGCCGGCTGGGAAGCTCCGGCAAAACTTCTGGTTCGGGAAAACGGCGATATTTTCGTCCTCGGCACCAGCTTGCAGCCGGTTATTTCCAGAAGAAACGAGCCGGGAATTTTAGGACGCGCCGAAAGAAAATATCTTTTAATCATCTTCCGCCTGAATCCGGACGGAAAGGTCGCGGGCAAAAATTTCACGCGCGTCACGCCCGCCAATCAGGCTGTTTCGGCGTATAACAATTTCGAGCATTTTCAGCCAAACGGCATTCTCGTCCAGCCCGACGGCAAAATCTTAGTTTACGGCACGGTCGATTTCGTTAATTTTCAAATTTTTTCTCCCAGCAGTCGCGACCCGGCAATCTTTTTAGCCAGATATTCCTCGATTTCCACCTTGAACGATACGAATAATTTCTACGATTACAACTTTGACGGCAAAGCCGAATTCGCCGTTTATCGCCCGAACAATTCCGGTCTCGGAACGTGGCTGTTTTTGCTTAGTCATCCGCGCGGCGATCCCACTTACCAGCTTTATTCGCGAGAATACGGTTCGCCCGGAGACATCATCGCGCCCGGCGATTACGACGGTGACGGCATACAGGATTTAGCCGTCTTTCGTCCCGCGACCGGCGAATGGATTACCAGAAAAGTTTATCTCAACAACTGCGCGCCGATGAGCTGCGCCGAGACGATTCAGTTCGGCGCAAGCGGCGATATTCCCGCGCCCGGAGATTTCGACGGCGACGGCAAAACCGACCGCGCCGTTTTTCGCCCGTCGGGCGGCGATTGGTATATTCTGTTCAGCACGGGCGGCTATACCGGATTTCATTTCGGACAAAACGGCGATAAACCCGTGACGGGCGATTACGACGGCGACGGAAAATCCGACGCGGCGGTGATTCGCCGCGAGAACGGAAAAATCTTCTGGTATATCTCGCAAAGCTCGGACGGCGCGTTCGTCGCCTTCCAGTTCGGAAACAGCGAAGACAAAACGGCGGTCGCCGATTATAACGGCGACGGGAAAACCGAAGTCGCCGTCTGGCGACCTTCAAACGGCACTTTCTATGCGCTGGCAAATTACACGGACTTTTCCTATCTGCAGTTAGGCTCAAACGGCGACGTGCCGATGCCCGCGGATTTCGACGGCGACAAAAAGGATGATTTCGCGGTCTATACGCCCTCAAACGGCGCGCACACATTCGTCAGGTCGTCGGACGGGCTTATCGGCGGAACTCAGTTCGGGCTGCCGGCAGATATTCCGGTTGCTTCGGCATACGTTAGATAAATTACCGCCTCGGCAAAACAAATTTAAGAGGCTTCATTGATTGGAGAAATCATGACAAATTCAATTTTTCGCTTGTTCTGCCTGGCAGTTCTGCTTTCGATATTCGCCGCTGTTTCGATTAAGGCGCAGCAAGTCGATTCGTCCTTCGGAACAAACGGTTTTGTCAGCACAAATTTTACGGGCGTCAGTTCCAACGGAAATAACGACGATGCGGCGGTCAAAGCTTTTAATCTGCCCGGCGGTAAAATACTGGTCGTCGCCAACCACAAACACAGTGCTGAGGGCGTAGGCATTTTCAGGACAATGCGGCTCGTCCGTTACACGAATGCGGGCGTGCCGGACGGACCTCCGGGCAACAACAGCGGAACTATTGCCGCCAGAGACGCTTTCATCGCCACCAATGCGGCGATGCAGCCTGACGGTAAAATCGTGGTCGTCGGATATACTTTCCGGCTAAACTTCGACCTCGGCGATATGTGGGCAATTGCGCGATATAACCAGGACGGCACGCCCGACACGACGCCGTCCGGTCAGGATTGGTATGTGACGCGCCGTTTCGGAGACGGCATCGGTCTCATCAACGATGTGAAAATCCAGCCGGACGGGAAAATCCTCGTTTTGGGAACTTCCTACAGCTCGGCAAATATTATGACCACTATCGTCGCCAGATACCACTCGAATGCTCAGCCCGACCTCTCTTTCGGTCCGTATGGCGAAGGATTTTTCGATCTCTACGACAACGGAGCTCTCTCGAAAAGTTTGGTCATCCAGCCGAACGGGAAACTTCTGCTTGGCGGAAGCCGAAATCCGGATGCTCTTGTAGCCAGTTACAACACGAATGGAACGCAGGATACAACTTTCGGCAGCGACGGCTATGTTCGTTTAGCTTACGGCTTCAGTACAACCCTAAACGACTTCCAGCTACAGCCGGACGGAAAAATTCTGGCGCTGACAGACACGGGTTTCGGCGGTTCTTCAGCGCTGACTCGCCTGCATCCAAACGGCTCGAAGGATTTCAGCTTTACGCCGAACGGCGCTGTTCTTATCAACACATCGGCGCCCGTTACACCGGCGATGAACAATATAATGCATCCAGCCGGCGGGTTTGAAACCACTCGCAGCATTATTCTGCGCAGCAA
>DATHBC010000203.1:0-8737 GCA_035296345.1 Pyrinomonadaceae bacterium
GCCCGCCAGAATCCGCGATAGCCGAGCACCGCGACCGCCGCCGCCCGCGTCGTTCCCTTGCCGTTGCCGAGGCTTGAGCCGTCGCAGACGATGGTGACTTCTTTCATAAAACTATTTTAAAGTTGAACGCCGCGACGCAAATTTCGACCAGACGAATTTGAAAACTAATCCTATTGCAAAACTAAAAATTAGAGCAATTAAAATGTTTGCAATAATTCCGCCGAGGCTAAACTGATTAACATTAACGGGATAATAGTCAGCGCCGAAATATATCGGAAACGGAAATCCGTAATGCCAAATCATATCTATGCTCATACCCGGCGGATTTCTAAATTTTTTTATGGAAACAACGTAACCAATGAAACTAACAACCTGAGCCAGCAAGGAAAGTATAATTCCTGAACCGACTCCATACTTAAATGATTTGTTTCCTAAAAACCTATTCATTTTCACTCACCGGCTCCGCGCCAATCGAAATCACATTATCCACATAGCCTTCAAACGTATCGTCGTGGGAAATAACGAAAAGCTGGTCGAAATGGCGAATGTTGCCGATTTGCGTCGCTAAGTTTTCGCGCCGCGCCGCGTCCATATTCGTCGTCGGCTCGTCAAAAAACGCGAGCCGCACGTCCGATAGCTGTTTCAAAAGCGCGAGGCGGACGCTTAAAGCCGCCGCCATCTGCTCGCCGCCTGACAAATTGACGAACGGGCGGTCGTAGCCGTTTTCTTCCAGCATGATGCCGTAATCTTCCGTCCATTTCAGCGTTCGCTCGGCGTTTCCGGTGATTTCGCGATACATCTGGTTGGCTTCCAAGGACACGTGATAGACGTAGTTGCGCGCGACGCGCGGCGCGGCTTCCTTTAAAGTCTCGCGGATAAAATCCGTCGCCTCGTGGATTTTTTCCAGACGCTCTTTTTCCTTAAATTCAGCCTGCATCGTCACGCGAATTTCTTTGAGCCGCTTAAGTTCCGCGCTTAATTGGCTTTCGCGCCGCTTTGCCGCTTCGAACGTGGCGCGAGTTTCCGCCAGGCGTTTTTCCGTTTCGAGCAGCGCGGCTTTCTCGTTCAGATGCCGCTGGCGGTCGTAAGTTTGGCTCGCCGCTTCAAATTCTTCCGAGGCTTTTTCCAAATCGTTTTTCAATCCGGCGGCTTTCTCCGTCGCTTGCGCAAATTCGGTCTCGCGCGCGGCGAGCGTTTTCGCCAGCGCCTCGTTCGTCAAAAATTCGCGATGCGCCGCCGCCGTCCGGTCGCGCTCGTCCGAAAGCCGTTTCCATTCCGCGTCCAACGCTTCAAATTTCGTCAAGCCCTCGCCGAAACTTGATTTTTCCGATTCCAGCCGCGCCAGATTCCGCTCGATTTGCGATAGATTTTCCGTAAACTCCGTTTCGCGCCGCGCCTCGCGCTCAAACGCCAGCGCGCGCGCTTTCGGATTGTCCAGGGCTTCCAGGCGCGTTTCGGTTTCGGCAATCTGTTTTTCCAGCACGGGCAGATTTTCGATGCGCGCCCTTAAAGCGTCCTGCTCGGTTTTCAGACGGATGCCTTCTTCCCTGATTTCCCTTTCGCGCTGGCGATAGGCTTCCAGACCGCCGAGGAATTTTTCGGCGGCGCGCGCGGTTCGCAAGGCTTCAAACACTTCTTTCTGCTGGACTTCGAGCGTGATAATCTGTTTTTTAGCCTCGGAAAACTGTGTTTTGATAAAGCCTTCGAGCGTTTCGCCCGGCTTTAGATTCATGCATTTTTCCGACAAAATCGGGCACAAGCCGTTGCGGATTTCGCTCTGAAATTTTTCGTCGCGCGCCAGACCGGCGCGATAATCCGCCAGTTGATTGGTCAAATCCGTATCGCGTTTCTGGAGAATTTCGATTTGCCCGGCATCGGCGGTTTTCGTTTCGGCTTCTTTTAGTTTCGCGTTGTTTTCCTTGAAGCTTTCGCGCAGGCGCGAGATTTTTTCTTCGAGGCTGGCGATGGCTTTTTGAAACGCGGCGGCTTCGGCTTTTTCCTTTATCAACTGCTCGCGGCGCGCTTCGAGCTCATCTTGCTCGACGGTTTGCGGCTGGAGCGAAACGATTTTTTCTTTCGCCTCGACGATTTTCTTCAGATTGTCATTCAGGCTTTTTCGCTCGGCTTGCGTTTTGATAATCTCGCTTTCGATTTTCGCCAGGCTGCTGCGGATTTGGTCGCGCTCGACGCGCTGCGCTTCGAGATTTTTCAGCTCCGCCGCCGCGGAAACGTGCGTTTTATAATCGGCTTCGACAAGCTTGAGTTTTTCCGCAGCCGCGCGCGCCTGATTCGTTTCCGTTTCTTTCTGCCCGCGCACGACCTCGGCGGTCGCCAGCTCCGATTGCAGGCGGTCACGGCGCGTTTTCAGCTCGTTAACTTTCGTTTCCCTTTCGTCCAGACCTTTTACGGCTTCGCGTTTTTCCGCAGCTTCCGCGCTTAGATTTTCGACGCCGCCGGAAAGATTTTCGATTTGTTCGGCGACCGTTCGATGCTCGCTTTCGACCGTTTCGAGCCGCGCCAGCTCGCCTTCGGCGCGGGCGATTTTCTCGCGCGCGTCCGTGATTTTGGCGCGGACGAAATTAACGGTTTCGCGGAGCTTTTCCGCGCCCTGACGATATTCTTCGACCTTCAGAAGCTTGTCGAAAGCCTTTTTTCGCTCGGTCGCCGTTTCCATAAAAATCGCGGTAAACGTGCCCTGCGGAACGCCGATGGCGCGGCGAAAAAGCGTCTCCAAATCCGTCCCGGCTTCGACGCCGAGATGCTGCCACAAAAAGCGCGAAACTTCCTCTTTTTTCTCGGCGATGCGCGTTTTTAACTGCGGGTCGAAAACGTAATAACCGTTCGCCGTATCGCGATAAATGACGTATTCGCGCTCGTCCAGCGAGCTTTCAAACGTGACGCGCGCGATGCCTTTCGTTTTCGCGCCGCGCCGCGCGAAATCGTCTTTTTTGTAATCGAGAAGGTCGAACAGCGTCCACGCGACGGCTTCGATAATCGTCGTTTTGCCCGCGCCGTTAGCGCCCGTGATGGCGGTCGTGCCGCGCTGAAATTCTTTGACGAAATACGCGTGAGATTTGATGTTTTCCAGTTCGACTCGTGTGATGTGCATAAAACAGTTGCCAGCGGTCAGCCGTCAGCGGTCAGTGGGAGACTTCCGGCTTACCGCCGCAAATTATTTTTAAGAGTTGATTTTAGCCGTAAAGTGTTCTGCTGACAACTGACCGCTGACCGCTGATTACTGGCTGCTTCTTTTCAGCCTGTCCATCAAAGCCAAGCCGATTCCCTTTTCTTCGACCGCCTGGCAATAAATCGTCTTGATGCCGCGACGGTCGCATTCGCGAAAAAAATTAAAAACTTCGCGCGCGTATTCTTCGATTGAGCGGCAGACTTTCATCAAATCGAACTCTTTATCCGGATTTTCAAGACCGATGAACGCGCTCGAATCTGAAATCGGAAATTCCGAATTTGAAATTTCACATGCGGGATTTGAAATTAAAATCACGCGAGCGCGCGGCGAATAATGCCTGTGTTTCAAGCCCGGGCTTTTCGCCGCTTCGTTTTCTTTGACCTGATAAAGCGCGGTTTCGGGAACAATTTTCTGCAAAGCTTCGAGCGTAATCGCGCCCGCGCGCAGAATGAGCGGAGCGTGAGAAGTGCAGTCGACGACGGTCGATTCCAGACCGATTTCGGTCATTTCGCCTTGCAGAATGCAGTCGATGCGACCATTTAAATCTTCCCGAACCGCCTGCCACGTCGTCGGGCTCGGCTTGCCGGAAAGGTTCGCCGAGGGCGCGACGACCGGCGACGCGCACGCTTTTATAAACTCCAGCGCGAGCCGGCTGTCCGGCATGCGCACGCCGATGGTTTGCAGATTTGCCGTCGCGGCGAGCGGAACTTTCTCCGCTTTCGGCAAAACCAGAGTCAAAGGCGAAGGGAAAAACGCCTCGATAAATTTAAGCGCGGCGGGCGTGATTTCAGAGGCGAGCAGCTTGATTTGTTCGACGACGCCGACGTGCGCGATGAGCGGATTATCCGCCGGGCGACCTTTGGCGACGAAGATTTTTTCGACCGCCTGCTCGTTGAAAACGTCAGCGCCGAGACCGTAAACCGTCTCGGTCGGAAACGCCGCCAGACCGCCGCGCCGGATAAACCGGGCGGCTTCGGCGGGCGATTTTGTGAGTACCGTTTGCATATTTGCGATTTTAGATTAAGTTTTTAATCTAAAATCGCAAATCTAAAATCGCAAATCTAAAATCGTTTTAGCCTTCAGCCTCGCGCGCGATTGCCGCTTCGCCGCCGACTTTCGCCGCGATTTTCGCCAGAACCAGAACGACGACAACGGCAATCGCCGTCGCCAGAATCGCGTAAGTGTATTTTGAGGCGAGGCTTTCGTCGCCGTCCATAATTTGTTTGATGGTCTCTTTGATGGCATCGTTCCAAGCCAGCGCCGCCACCAGTCCGAGCGCCGCCGAAGAAAGCGCAATCATCGACTGCAAAATCATCCTTGTAGTTTCCTTTGCCATAAATTCTCCCTTTTGCCCAAAAAATTATTTTGTAAATCGCGTTTGAGTTTATTTTTTCAAAATGCCGGAAAAAGTCAATACATTTTTCGCTTTCAACTCTGCCCGGCTTCGCGTTAGAATTTAGCTGATGACTCTGGACGAAAAACTGAAATCCCTGCCAGCCGCGCCCGGCGTTTACCTGCACAAAAACGCGGACGGAAAAATCATCTACGTCGGCAAGGCGAAAAGCCTGCGCAGCCGCGTCCGGCAGTATTTTCAATCGTCGCGCAATCAGGACCGCAAAACGCGCGAGCTGGTTAAACGCATCACGGATTTCGAGTTTATCGTCGTCGACAGCGAGGTCGAAGCGCTCGTGCTGGAATCGAATCTCATCAAAAAACACAAGCCGCGCTTCAATGTTTTATTAAAAGACGACAAGCAATACCCGCATTTAAAGATGACGAGCGAGCCGTTTCCGAAAGTCGTCATCACGCGAAAAATCGTCCGCGACGGCGCGAGTTATTACGGACCGTTTCTGCCCGCGAGTGTCGCGCGAAAGACTTTGGATTTAATCAACCGCACGTTTCAACTGCGCACCTGCGACATCGAAATCGACGGCAAACTCCCGCGACCGTGCCTGGAATATCACCTGAAACGCTGTCTCGCGCCGTGCGTCAAAGAGCTTTGCAAGCCGGACGAATACGCGCAGGCGACCGGCGACGTCAAGCTGCTGCTCGAAGGCAAAAACAAGGAATTAGCCGACGCGCTCCAGCAGCGCATGTGGCATTTCGCCGAGACGGAAAATTACGAGCTGGCGGCGAAATATCGCGATTTGCACAAAACCGTTTTAGCCGTCGGCGAGCAGCAGAAAATGGCGACGACCTTCGAGCGGGACGTGGACATTTTCGGCTTTTACCGCGAGGGCGCGCGCCTTGCGCTCCAGCTTTTCACCATGCGCGAAGGCAAAATCGTCGGGCGGCGCGAGTTTTTCTGGGAAGATTTGGACGCCGAGAACTTCAGCATCTCGGATTTTTTGAGCGAGGTTCTCTCGCAGTATTACTCGACCGATTACGTGCCGCTCGAAATCAACGTGCCCGCCGATTTCGCCGACCGCGAAGTTTTGGAAAAAGCCCTGACGGAGCGGCGCGGGCGCAAGGTGCGCATTCTCGACCCGAAGCGCGGGCAAAAGCGCGAGATGATTGCGCTCGTCGAAAACAACGCGAAAATCGCCTTCGAGCAGCGTTTCCGCGTTTTGCAGCCCGCCGCGCAGAAGCTTCTGGAAGATTTGATGGAGATTCTCGAACTGCCGCATTTTCCCGAGCGCATCGAATCGTTCGACATCTCGAACATCTCCGGCGCGGAAAACGTCGCCGGCATCGTCGTCTACGAAAACGGCAAGCCGAACCGCGCCGAGTTTCGCCGCCTGATAATCAAAACGGTCGAAGGCGCAAACGATTTCGCCTCGATGAACGAAGCCGTCTTTCGCCGCTACAAGCGTCTTTTAAACGAAGACAAGCCTTTGCCGCAGCTGGTTTTCATCGACGGCGGCAAAGGACAGTTATCGGCGGCGGCGGCGGCGATGCAGGCGTTGGATTTGGAAGGCGTGATAACGCTGGTCGGACTGGTCAAGCCGCCGAAACGCCATAACGAAATCTCGCATCTGCTGCGCTTCGGCGCGGAAGACCGCCCGATTTATTTTGAAAACGGCTCGCCCGCCTTCCGCCTCGTCCAGCAAATCCGCGACGAAACGCACCGCACCGCGCTTCAATATCACCGCAAACGCCGCGAGATGCGCGACTTTACCTCGGAACTCACAGCCATTCCCGGCGTCGCCGAAAAACGCCGGATAAAACTCCTGCGAAATTTCGGCTCCATCGAAAAAATCGCGCAGGCGACCGTCGAACAACTGACGCCCTTCGTCGGCGCAAAAGCGGCAAAGGAAATTTTCGACCATTTCGAGCGGCAGCGAAAACTGGCGCAGGGTTAATTTCCTTTCCCTCGTCCGCAAACGTTTGACAATCGCGGGCGAGTCGTATATTTTTCGCTTGTTCTTTTTGTTTTACCTGTTCACACTTCGTTCCGGGGCAGTCGCGTCCACAATCCGTTTTCCATTTCGGCTTTTTAAATTCTTTCCTGTAGGAGATTTCTATGATTATCCGAGTTCTGGTGGCGACGCTGGTCGGCGGGATTGTAAACTTTTTTCTGGGCTGGCTGCTTTTCGGCATTTTGCTGGCGGGTTATTTCAAAGCGCATATGATTCATTATCCCGGTCTGGAGAAAGACCCGCCGGAGATGATTCCGCTCGTTTTGTTTAACTTCGTCTATGCGTGGCTTTTCGCCTTTATCTTTGATTACTGGGCGCGCATCCGCACGTTCGCGGCGGGTTTGAAAGGCGGCGCGCTGATTATGCTGCCGCTCGTGCTTGCCGCCAATCTGCAGTACAAGGCTTTTATGAACCTGCACACAGGATATGCGCCGATTCTCGTCGATATGCTGGTCGCCGCTGTGATGGGCGCAATCATGGGCGGCGTGATCGGCTTCGTCCTCGGCAAAATGGACAAAAGCAGCCCCGCGCTCGATTAAAAACGACGAATTGCGGGATGACGAATGCCGAATCGGAAGCATATTTCCTTCATTCGTCTTCGTCATCCCGTAATTCCGGCTCCGCGCCGCGCCGCAAAAAAATTCTTGTAATTTATTTTGTTCGGTGCTAATCTCGCATCACAAAAATCGCGGCGCGCATTTTTTAAACAGCCGAACGCTTTTCAAAACGCGCGCCCGCCGACCGCTGACAAAGTCCAGCCCACGGTCTTTGACATCCCAACAAAACATTCTTCCAGCCATTCAACGACCGTTTCAACTCGTTCAACGAACATTTCAACCTGTTCAACGAACATTTTTATACGTTCAACGGCGGCGTTAAATCATTCAACGCCTGCTTCAACGTGCGCAACGGACACTTCAACTCGCGCAACGAACACTTGAACTCGTGTAACGGAGACTTTAAGTCGTTCAACGGACAGTTAAAGTCATGCAATGAAGACTTTAACTCGTGTAACGGACATTTCAAGTCGTTAAATCGTCGTTTCGACTCAATTAAACGTGTTTTTCAAAGCCCGCAGATGCATTAAGACACAACGCGCCGCGGGCAATAATCAATAGTTCTTTAATATCGACCGACAACGCTTACAAAATAAAATTCGATAGAAAAGGAGATAAATTGAAATGAAAGCAGCTCAGCAAGCAAAACTTAATATGTATGACGCCGTTAAAACCGTGTGTCAGGATAATGCGGCTACAGTCGCTACAATTAACGCCTTTAAAACGGCTCTCGATGAATTTAAGGACAAAATCGACACCATTAAAGAAGTCGCGCAGCAAAAGGATATGACGACGACCGGCATCGCCGCCGACAAAAAGGCGCGGAAGCGGAATTTAAGCCGCATCGCGGGCGCAATCGCGGGCGCGGTTTACGCTTACGCAGCCGCGACCGGCAGCAACGTTTTGAAACAGGAAGTAAAATTTACGAGCAGCGAGCTGCTGCGGACAAAAGACGCGATACTTGCGCCGCGCTGCCGGAACATACACGATTTAGCCACCGCCAACATCGCCGCGCTCGGCGATTACGGCATCACCGCCGCTAAATTAACCGAGCTGCAAACCGCCATCGACGCCTTCGCCGAAGCCGACGCCCTTCTCTCCGAGCGCATGGATACCGTCATCGGAATGTTCGCCGCCACCAACCCCGATTTCGTCGCCACCTACCAATCCGCCCGCAAAATCCTCGACGCGCCCACCACGACCACCCAACTAAAAGGCAAAGTCACCAACCAAACCGACAACACCCCCGTAGCGGGCGCAACAGTAACCATCGCCGAAACCGCCCAAACCGCCCCCACCGATTCGGACGGCAATTATTCAATAAAACCCGTCCCCAGCGGCACATACACCATAACCGCCGCCAAACCCGGCTTCAACGACTTCAAAAAAACCGGCGTCGAGGTTAAATTAGGGCAGGTTAACAACCTTGATGTGGAGTTAATTGTAAATTAATTATCAAATACTCGCAGTTGTAATTATTGTATAGTTACGACTGCGGGTAAAAACAAATAAAAATGCCAATCAAAAACTTACACAATGAGCCTTTTGACGAAAGCACTATAGCAAAACTTGAAATATTTGAGGATTATGCTCAGGCGTGGCTGCCTACGTTTGTTATGCAGGGAGCTTCAACT
>DATHBC010000204.1:0-6224 GCA_035296345.1 Pyrinomonadaceae bacterium
AAATATTTCGATTGCTTCCAGTTTCGCGGGCTGGCTGCCCAGAAATCTTTCGGCGACGCGGGCAAAGCGTTCCGCGGCGTCGGTGACGTAGAAATGGTCGAGGTCGTCGCATAGAAGCCGCTCACGATTATAATTGATTAAATCGTTATTGGCTAAATTCCTGTCGCGCAAAAGCTTCGCCACTTCTTCGGCGGTCGCCTCGCCCGAATCGACGAGCGTCACCGATTCGCCGACGGTTTGCTGAATCACTTCGCGCAAAATCGGATAATGCGTGCAGCCCAAAACCAGAGCGTCAGGCTGGAAATCGACGATTTTTTGCAGATACTTTCGGGCGATGGAAAAAGTTTCGGCTTCGCGCGTCCAGCCTTCTTCGGCGAGCGGCACGAAAAGCGGGCAGGCGCTTTGCATAACTTCGGCTTTGTCGGCGGAAGCCCGGCGGATTGAGGCGGCATAAGCTCCGCTCTGCACGGTCGCCTCGGTGGCGATGACGGCGATTTTCGCCCGCGTTTCGCCCCTGGTCAGCTCGACCGCCCGGCGCGCGCCGGGACCGATGACGCCGACCACTTCAAGCCCGATTTTTTCGCGGATTTTCGGCAGCGCGAGCGCCGAAGCCGTATTGCAGGCGACGACCAAAAGCTTGATGCCGCGTGAAGCCAAAAACTCGGAATTTTCGATGGCGTAGCGCTCGACCGTCGCCAGCGATTTCGTCCCGTAAGGCACGCGCGCCGTATCGCCGAGATAAACAAAACGCTCGTTCGGCAGGCGATTATGCAGCGCGCGGTAAACCGTCAAACCGCCGACGCCGCTGTCAAAAATTCCGATTGGTAGATTGTTCGTCAAGATGATTTTTTTAAAGAAAATTTGCCGCCGCTGTTTGTAAGACTACAAAAAACGCCGTGCTTGAGCAACCAATCCGGCAATTTTTGCCGCCGGAATCGCCTTGTCCGGAAAGAGTATCGGATTAGTTCAGAAACGATACGAATCGGAAATCCGCGGATAAGACGAGGCGAAATCTTCGATTCCCAAAACTTTTCGGCTTCAAACATTTACGCCTGCCCGGCGTAGTTTTGGCACGCATTTTGCCAATTCACAGGGCAAGACGATTGGAAACGGTTCAATTTCAATCGTTGATAAAAGGGTCGCCCTTAATATTTTTTATAAGGATTCGGAAGGCAGGGCGACGAACGAAAAAGGGAGGTTATCATGAAATTAAATATCTTGAAACGAACGGCGGCAATCGGAACTTTAGGCTTAATGGCGCTTCTCGGAACAAGTGAAATTGCCAATGCCCAAACTTACAGGGACTATAGAGACTACGAAAGACAGCAGCGCAGAGCGCAGCGACAATACGACAGGCAGCAACGACAATACGACAGACATCAACAGAGAGCTTACAATCAGCGTTATCGCGTCTACAATAACGGCAGGTATTATCAGGTCGACGACCGCGGAGCCGAGCTGCTTCGCCAGGCGGTAAACAGAGGTTACCAGCAGGGTTATCGCGCCGGACAGTCCGACCGGGGCTATAGACGCGGATACAATTACGGCGGCTCGTCGATGTATCGCAGCGGAAACTACGGTTATCAAAGCTCCATTGATTCGAGTATGTATCGCCATTACTTCCAGCAGGGCTTTCAGCGCGGCTACGAAGACGGCTTTTACAGCCGCTCCCAGTACGGTTACAATTCCAACGGCGGTTTGAGCATTATCGGCTCGATTCTCTCGGGAATCCTTAACATTCAGTCCTACTAGGAAGTTTTTCCGATAATCGGGAAATTTTCAGGAAAAGCGGCTATTAAATTAGTCGTTTTTCTTTTTGCCTTTGCGTTTCCGCTGCGCACAAAAAGCAAAAGACCCGGAACGCCCACAAATTCCGGGTCTTTTGTTGTCTTCTCACCAAGGAGGAAAACAATTTATCGAACACCGTTTTCAGGCTTCGACGTAGGCATAAAATGCTTATTAGGGATTGTTTTCCAGAAATTGAAAAAAAATTGAGCGGAGGCGGCGAGCACGGTCTAACAACAAGATAGTTTTGATTCGCGCCCTAAAGCCAAAAGGGAAAGCGGTTCTATTTAAATCGCTTTCCCTTCATTCTGCAAAAAAATCAAGGATTGTATCCTTCGGGAACGTGGACGTCACCCGGGCTTCCAAAACCAACAGCCGAAAACTCACCGGCGGCAATTCGCTTGAGACACCGGTAACTGTCAGCAGGGCGAAATACGGCGAAATCCGTTTTTTGCTCCCCGTCGTAATCGCCCGGAGCCGCGCGGTCGCCCGGAGCGCCAAACTCGGCGGCGCGCGAGATGTTGTGCGGGCTTTGTCAGATGAACCGGTTGCCGAGACTCGGGTGAAAAACGGAAATATCGGTTTTTTCGTCGCCTTCAAAATCAGCCACCGCTTTGCCCGGGCTTAAATTTATTTCGTACATGCCGCGCCCGTCCGGTGCCGCTTGGGTCAACCCGCGCTCCATTACAGAAACATTCCTACTTTATTTCTGAATATAAAGCTCAAATCAGTTATCGAACGAAAGCCGCCGGAACAGGTTTATCTCCCGTCGCTCCAAACTGCACAGCTTTGAAACCTGCTTGGCTCTGTTGTAAATACCAGTAACCGTTTTCAGGTCGGAAAACTGCGACATCCGTTTTTCCGTCGCCGTCAAAATCGCCGGGCGTCGGAACATCCGCACTGATTCCAAATTGCTGTGCTGCAAAACCTGCCGTCGACCTCAGCAGATACCACGCGCCTGCCGAAGGTCGGAAAACCGCGACATCAGCTTTCCCGTCGCCGTCATAATCTCCGACGACCGGTTTGTCTTCGGCAATTCCGAAGCTTACGGCAGCAAAGCCTCCGGTTGATTGCAGCAAATACCAGGTTCCGTTCGACGGACGAAAGACCGCAATATCAGCGAGACCGTCGCCGTCAAAATCTCCGGGAACAGGCAAGTCCTCGCTCAAGCCCCAGCTAACTGCCCGAAACTGATTATTCGAGCTGTTGATGATATACCAATTCCCGCCGCGAAAAACCGCTAAATCGGCACGTCCATCGCCGTCGTAATCGGCTGGAACAGGCTTATCATTCGCCGACCCGAATTGTTCCGCGCGAAAAGCTCCGTTTGAGCTGTTGAGGATATACCAGATTCCGTCGCGGAAAACCGCAACATCGGTTTTATCGTCGTTGTCGAAATCCGCAGGGGCAATCAAATCGCCGTTTTGTCCGAAATTAGTGGCTCGGAACTGGGAATCAGAGCTGTTTGAAATAAACCAGTTGCCGCCGTTCGGACGGAAAACGGAAACATCGGTTTTGCCGTCTCCATCAAAATCGGCGACGACCTTGCTCGAATTTAAATTAATTTCATACATTCCGCGACCGTAAGTTGCGGCTTGTATCAATCCGTTTGGTTGGGCATCGAGCTCGGTAATAATGACCGGCGGCATTCCCATATTAAAGGTTTCCCAGGTATTGCCGTCGGCAGTTGAACGGAAAATGCCGATGTCGGTTCCGACGTAAAGCGTGTTTGCATCGCGCGGATCAATCAACAAAGTATTCGTCGGAATATCGGGTAAGTTTCCGCTGATGTCCGTCCAGTTGGCTCCGGCGTTTGTCGTTTTGAAAACATGCCCGGAGAGAAAGCCGGAAACGGTCAGATAAGCGGTGTTTGAATCGGTCGGGCTGACAATGATGGTCTTGACCCATCTATTGGGCAAGCCGGCTGAAATGTTTGTCCAATTTACGCCGCCGTTGGTGCTGACCATTACTTTTCCGTCAGTCGAGCCGGTATAAATTACGTTTGTGTTTGAGCGGCTGACGCCGATGGCTGATAAAAATCCGCCGTTGGTTAAATCCTGCGTTCCGCCCGGCACAGTCCAGGTCACGCCGCGATTAGTGCTCACGTATAACCGGTAGGTGCCGAAATAAATCGTCGAATCTACATTGTTCCCGACAAACGGCGGATAAAAAAGCACCCGGTCGTTGTTAAATTTGCTCGCGTTCCCAATCTGTACCTCGGCATTAAATGTCTGACCGTGGTTGGGGTGGCGGAAAACGAGGTGATCATAGACGGTTCCGTAAACAATGCTCGGGTCGACCGGATCAATCACGACTTGACCGCCGTCACCGCCCTGAAATTCGGTCCAGCTTAAATTTTCCGTTCGTCTCTGCGTTCCGTTGTCCTGAGTTCCGCCGTACGAGCGGGTGCGGTCGGTCGGATGCAGATCGAGACTCGTGAACATCGTTAAACTGAGCGTCGCATTAAGATTTTGAAATGTACTCCCGCCGTCGGTAGATTTATTGAGCCCCCCGTCATTGGCGAGATACATCAAATTCGGATTTGACGGCGAAATATAAAAATGCTGCTGATCCACGTGAACCTTTCCGGTTCCCCAATTCCAGTTTCCATTGATGATGTTTGTGGTGAGATTCGCATAGCTTGTTCCTCCGTTGGTCGAGCGCCACACGTCGCGCGTCCCGACGTAAATCGTGTTCGGGTCTGCCGGATGGACGAACAAATAACAGTTGTAGCTGAATTGTACGGTGTCGAAACTAGCTCCCTTATTCGTCCAATCGCCGCCCTCGTTGGTGCTGATTTCGAGGCGCGCGGTCGGACCGTTGCCGAGGAGCACATAAACGTTTTGCGGTGCTGCCGGCGTTACTGCGACTTTGATGTTGGAAATCGGGTTAATTGGCGAGGTATAAACTCGCGTCCAGGTTAATCCGTTGTTAGTTGATTTGAAGACGCCGCCTGTAGAAGTATTCCCCACCTCAGTAACTAGCTGCATCGCCAGATAAAGCGTGCCGGGAGATGTCGGGTGCAGAACCAAATCCTTTGCTAAGCCGTTGAGGGTTTTTGTCCAATTAATGCCGCCGTCGGTCGAATACCAAAAGCCGCTCAACGCGTTGAATCCGTTCGCATTACGATAATCAGATTGACTCAGGTAAACGCGATTCGCATCCGTCGGATCAACTTCGACTTTGCTGATTCTGCCGGGAGCGGGCAAAGTGCCGTTGCTCACGCGAGTCCAGGTTTGCCCGGCGTCGGTTGATTTCAGCACCCCGCTCCCAAAATAACTAGAGCCTCTATCGCCCATTCCGGCATAAACAATATTTGGATTGCTCGGCGCAAAAGCAATCGAGCCGACAGCCAAATCAATATGATTATCAGAAGCGGGAGCGAAATTCGCTCCGCCGTCAACGGAGCGCCAAACGCCGCCGGTCGCCGCGCCGACCAGAATGAGGTTGGGATTTGCCGGAGAAACGGCAACCGCGTTGATGCGTCCGCTGGTTACTCCCCAATTGTTGGCAACAAGCGTAGTAGTCGGTGTCGGTCCGATCGTTGTCCATTGAGCGGTCAGCGCGCGCCCGTTATCCATTCGCGCCTGCTGCGGTCGGCTTTCCCAGGCTCGCCGACGGGCTTCATCCGGAAAGCTGTCAAACGGGTACATTCTTTGCGAGATAAACCAATCGTCGCGTTTTTCGCCGTCGCCTTCAAATTCCTCTTCGATTTTCGGCGGAAAAACCTTGAGCGTCCGGGTTGTTTTTCGGCGCAGTTTTTTCTTCGCGCGTTTTTTGGCACCGCTCTTTTTAAGAGTTCGCTTTTTGTTGAAACTCTTTTTGGCAGCCGTTTTCTTTGCTCCCGGAGTTTCGGCAAGCAGCGAAATAGTACCGCTGAAAAACATTGATAAAAGTAAAAGAAGACAAAATCCAAAACGAATTTTGGGTAAGGTTGATTGTCGAATTTCTGTTTTCACGTATTTGTATTCTCCTGATTTATTTTTTTGTATAAAGGCTTATTATTGAAAGACCGGAAAGTGCAGATAAAGACTGCACTTAGCGATTCCAACCTCTTGAGCAAGACTGTCCGTCGTCATTTTCCTATAACCGAATTGATTTAAAAGCCGGTCGGCAGCGTCTAATATCAAATCTTTTATGTCCTGGCGTACGGCAGCGGCTCGCCTGATATTCTGATATGACCAAAATTTAAAATCAGTCATATAATCAGAATGGGATTATAATTGTTTGCATCAAATTAGCAACGCTTTTGTCCCTGACAGTTGTTATTTTGTAATGGAGAGTTATTTATGCATCCTGAGTCGTTGTTCTTCGGTAGGAAGTTTTTTCCGATAGTTTCCTTCACGCGATATTTATTCAATTTTGATTAGCTTTTTACTTCATGAGACGGATTTTTAACTTATCGTAATAATTACGGCTCAAGTTTAGCTCACGTCCAT
>DATHBC010000205.1:0-19271 GCA_035296345.1 Pyrinomonadaceae bacterium
GGCGTCGTCCTTTTCAAATTCCTTTCCTTCGTCCAGCGTCGGCTCGAACAAACGCACGGCGTCATAAGTCAGAAATCCGACCGCGCCGCCGCACAAAGGCGGAAGATTGGCGCGCCGCGCCAGACGGTTTCGCCGGAAATGCTCGCGCAGGTAATCGAAAACCGGCGTGTTTTCCGCTCGTTCGGCTTCGCCCGCCTGCTCGATTATCGTCTGTTTCCCGCGCGCGCGAACGGTCAGATAAGGATTCGCGGCGAGAAAGGAATAACGCGCCAGCCGCTCGCCGCCTTCGATGGATTCAAACAAAAAAGCCCGCTCGGCGTCGCCCGAAAGGCGCACAAACGCGCTGACCGGCGTGTGCAAATCCGCCAGAACGCTGCGCACGACCGGCACGACGTTGCCGCCCTGCGCCGCTTTTAAAAACTCTTCAAACGATTTCGGAGAAAGCTCAAGCACGTTTTTATTTTAAGATTCAAGATTCAAAATTCAAGATTCAAGATTCAAGATTCAAGATTCAGGATTCAAGATTCAAGATTCAAGGTTAGCTAGCAATATAATCCTGAATCCTGAATCCTGAATCATATTCAGGCGAAGGACGTTCCGGTCAGCCAGTGCGCGCCGTCAACCGTTAAAGTCACGCCGCTGATGTAGGCTGCCGCATCGGAGCAGAGAAAAACGGCGGCGTTTTCGATGTCTCTGATGCGCCCGAAGCGACCCAGAGGAATGCGTTTTTTCAGCTTTTCCTTTATCGGTTCGGGAACGAGGCGTTTCATTCCCTCGGTGTCTTCAATCGGACCGGGCGCGATGCCGTTGACGCGGATGCCGTGTCTGCCCCATTCGACCGCCAGCGTCCGGGTTATCGAATCGACTCCGGCTTTCGCCGCCGAGACGTGAATCTGCCACGGCGTCGCCGTGTAGTGCAGCGTCGCGCTGATGTTTAAAATCTGCCCGCCGGATTTTTTCAATTCTTCGAAAGCGGCGCGGCAGACGTTGAAAGTTCCTTTCGTGTCGATGTCCAGAACCGTGCCGAAACCGTTTGCCGACAATTCTTCCGCCGCGCAGAGAAAATTGCCCGCCGCGCCGTTCACCACGATGTCGATTTTGCCGAAGCGGTCGAGCGTTTGCCGGATGGCGTGTTCGACCGTCGCGTAATTGCGCACGTCGCAGACGGTCGCGAAACATTCGCCGCCGCCCTGCTCAATCGTCTCGCGCATCGGTTCGAGATTTTCGATTTTTCGCGAAGAGATTGCCACCTGCGCGCCTGCTTCAGCCAGCGCCCGCGCCACGCCGCCCGTGATTCCCGTCCCGCCGCCTGTTACAAATGCGACTTTGCCCTGTAAAATGTTATCCGTGAAAACTTTGTCGTTCATAATTGGAAAGATGTTACCACAGAATTTAAAACCCGCAGATACGGTGAAACGAGGCGCGGAATTAACCGGGATGAAGCAGATAAACAGCGATAAAAACAAAATCATAAATCTTTTCTTTTCATCTGCTTCATCCACTGTATCCCGGTTAATTCTTTTTTCGCGTCTTTGCGTTCCGGCGGTTTTGACTTTCCTTATTTTTACGGCTTGTCAATCTTCGCAGCCGACCGATATGCGCTCGCTCGCGCCCGCCGAAACGCTGGTTTACCTGGAATCGAAGGATTTGGCGAAAACGCTTTCGGCTTTGACCGAAAACGACGCGTGGCGCGAGCTGGCGAAATCGAAGCCGGATTTTTCGTTTCTGGCGAACACGCAGTTTGCGGTCGCGGTGACCGGATTTGAAACTTCCGAAAAGAATCTGACCGACGAGCGGGCGGTTTTGAATTTCAAGCCGCGTTTTGTCGCCTTTGCCGACACGCACGCCTGGGAATCGACGAATTTATCGCTGGTCGAAAACCAAATCGGAAAATTCGCGCGCCAAACTTACGGCGACGAAATGCGCCTGGAAAAACCGGAAAAGCCGGGCGCAAAATGGTTTGTCTGGACTGCCGCAACTGCCGACGCGGACAATCGAAAGCTTTTCGCCGCCGTGAACAAAAGCCTGATTTATCTCGGCAACGATGAATCGGCGATTGAAAAATGCCTGGCGACGGCGCGCGGCGAAACGGAAAATCTGACGAAAAACGAATCGCTGGCGCGCGCGCTGGAACGCGCCGGAAATGCCGGAAATCAAATCGCTTTCGGCTACGTTTCGCCCGAATCCGTGCCGCAGATTGCAAATCTGGCGAGCGTTTTCGTCGCCTTGCGGATGAGCGAAGACGAAGACGCGCGCGGCTTTACGGCGCAGGTTCTGCCGCAGATTTTGCAGAAAACCGCCAGGGAAATCGTCTGGTCGGCGCGCCGCACCGAGCAGGGAATCGAGGACAGGTATTTTATCAAAACCGACACGGAAATCGCTTCGGTTTTGAAGGAAACGCTCGTTTCGACTTCTACGCGCGAATTTCAAAAAGCCGATTTTCTGCCGCCGGACATTTCGAGCGTCACGCGCTACAACCTGCAAAATCCGCAAATCGCCTGGCGCAGCGTTTTGCTGACGGCGGCGAACCAGACGGACGCGGCGAGCGCGAAAATTATTCTCGCCTTTTCCGGCGCGCTTTTCGAGCCTTACGGCGTCGCCGACGCGGAAGCCTTTTTGAGCGCCGCCGGTTCGGAAATCGTCACCGCGAAATTTGACGACGAAGGCGAAAAATCCGTCGTGATAGCGGACGTGAAAGACGCGGAAAAACTGAAAAAAGCGATTTCAGGCGAAATAAATTTTAAATCTCAAGCCGAACGGCAGTCGAACGCGGACGTCTGGAAATCCGAAGACAAGCTTCTCGCGGCGGCTTTCGTGGAAAACAGATTAATTCTGGGCGAAACCGAAAGCGTTTTGAATTGTCTGAAAGCGAGAGAAAGCGGGCGGAATTTTAAACAAACCGCGGCTTTCCGGAAAATCCCGAACAGCCCGGCAATTTCAATCAGCCTGACGAAAGAATCGGAAACCGGCGCAAAGATTGTCGGGATTTTAGGCAATCCGAAAGAAGAAAACAAGCCATTCACAGGCTTTTACGCGACCGAAACACGCTTTGATGCCGGCGGTTTCGAGCGCAAAACAACTTCGAATTTCGGTTTGATTGGAATGATTCTGGAAAGCCTGGAATAGCCCTTCGAAAGGATAAAGGATAAAGGATAAAGGATAAAGGATAAGGGCGAAAGTAAAACCGGAAATTTATCCTTTCACTTTTCTCCTTTCGCCTTTCGCAGGCGTTTTTGTCTTTTGATTTTTCTGCGCAGGGCAGAGACGTTCCGGTCAATCCACGCTTCGGCTTGGTCGAAATATTTAAAAATTTTCTCGTCGCGGCGAAAGGCGGACGTGTGGTTGTAGCGTCTGCCGCCGCGCAGGACGGTCGGGTGTTTGATGTGCAGCATCTCGTGATAGACGACGTATTCGACGACGTATGCCGGGACTTTTTCGTCGTCCAGCGATTTGCTGACGACCAGGGTTTCGTGCATCGAGTCGTGATGACCGAGACGCTGAAAGGTTTCTTGCGCCGACCACGTTAAAACCGGCTTGGGCATCGAGTTTTGAAAATAAACGCCGTTCAGGCGGTCGAAAATTTCCTCTAAATCGTAAACGTCGCCTTTCGCCGTGGTGATGACTTTTCGCCCGCGTCGGCGGCGATTTTCAAAAGCCTGCGTCTGGATGGTTTCGGTTTTGACAAAGGCTTGATAATTTTCCAAATCCGCGCGCGGCACTCGCTTTCGCAAAACTTTGCTGACCAGAATCGAAGCCAGCGATTTTTGCACGGGCATCGGCGCGTCGCGAAAAATCTCGGCGATGCGGACGAAAACTTTGCCGTCGCGAATGCGAATCGTGTGGTTAATGCCGATATACGGGTAAAACGAAACGTCGATTTCCGGCGGCTGCGAGTGCGGCGTCCGCTGCGTTTTCCTCGCGTTTAAACGGCGAAAGGCGTCTTCGTAGAAAATCCTGATTTGGCGGGTGATTTCTTCCATTAATTTGTTTTAACAATTTTTAACCGTAAAATCTTGACAATTTTAGCCGTAAAATGCTATTCCTTTTTATGAGCATATCGTCCTTCCGCGATGTGCCGCAAACTGCCGAAACAATGTCTGTTCAGGATGAGGCTGATTTAACTTCAGCCGCCAGAAAATCTAATTTTCCCGACGCCCGCGGGCAGGCGATTCTCTCGGCGATTATCAGCGAACACCTGGTGACGGGCGAGCCGATTGGCTCGAAATCGGTCGCCGACAAGTTTGCCAACGCATACGGCTGGAGCTCGGCAACCATCCGCAATGTGATGAGCGAGCTGGAAGACGCCGGACTGGTCGAACAACCCCACACCTCGGCAGGTCGCGTTCCGACCGATAAGGGTTATCGCTTTTACGTGGACAACCTGCTCGGCGTTTTAAGTCTTTCCGACGAAGATTTACGGCTTATCAACGGCGAGCTCGGTCTACAGGAAACGCCCGACCGCTTAATGGAACGCACCTCGCAACTGCTCTCGGCTCTTTCTCAAAATGTCGGCATCGTCGTTTCGCCCAGCCTGGCAAACGACCGCCTGCAGCATATCGAGTTCGTCAATCTTTCCGAAAAGCGAATTCTCGTCGTGATGGTTTCCGCGCCGAATATCGTCCACAACAAAATCATACGGCTCGAAGACGCCCTGTCTCAGGAAGAACTCGACCGCACGGCTCGTTATCTGAACACGGAGTTCAGCGGCAAAAGCCTCGCGCTTATCAGGACGGAAATTCTGCGCCTCATGCACGAGGAAAGAACGCTTTTCGACAAGCTGCTGCAAACGTCGATTATTCTTTGCTCGCAGAGCATCGAAAGCGAAGATTTGGGCGAAGTTTACGTCGACGGCACATCGAACATCGTGGCAAAGCCGGATTTTTCAAACTTTGAAAGGCTGCGCGCGCTGCTGCGGACGTTTGAAGAAAAATCGCGTCTGGTGCAAATCCTCAGCGAATGCATCTCGCCGGATGTTTCCGCCAAAGGCAACGTCCAGATTGTCATCGGCAGCGAAAATATCGCTCCGACACTGCAAAATTGCTCTTTGATTACCGCTCCCTATCGCGTCGGCTCCGGCGAAAGCGCCGGAACCTTAAGCGTGCTAGGTCCGACTCGCATCGAATACGCGCGGATGATTTCGATTGTCAGCTACGTGGCGCGAATGCTCGAAAAAACGATGATAGACGACAAACCGAACGCCTGATTTTTCCCGTTTTTTTCCCGGACGAAAATAATTTTATAAACCCGAACCCGAAATGAACTCCAAAAACGATTCGCAAGAACAATTTATCGAAGCTGACAGCCTGGCTTCTCTCGACGATTTTATAAAGGAACTCGAAGCGAAAGAGAAAGACCTCAATATCACTTCGGAAATCTTCGTCGAGATTGAAGAATACGATACGTCTGAAAACCCGAGCCGGGCGGGCAACGTCGATTCGGGAAAAGTTTACGAATCGCGCAATCCTCAGGAAAATTTCGAGCCGCCGTCTGCTGCTTCCGTCGCCGACGGGCAATCGCCGCAGTTAAATAAAGAATTGGTCGAGCTTCGCCGTCAGGTGCGTCAACTGGAAAAAGACCGCGAGGAAATGCGAGAGGTTTTGACCCGCCGCCAGACGGATTTTGAAAATTATCGCAAACGCATCGAGCGCGACCGTCACGAAACTTTCCGCAATCTGGTCGGCGATTTGGCGACGCAGATGCTGCCCGTGGTCGATAATCTGGAACGCGCGCTGGACTCAAGCGACGCGCTTTCGGAAGAAAAATCGCCGGAGTTTCAACATTTTCTCGACGGAATTTTTCTGGTCAACCAGCAGCTCGGCGAAGTGCTGGCGGAAATGGGCATCGAGCCGATTTATGCGGTCGGCAAAGCGTTCGACCCGCATCTGCACGAAGCGGCAGCGGCGGAAGCAACCGACGAATACCCGCCGAACACGGTCACCAGAGAGCTTCTGCGCGGTTATAAAATAGAAGAAAAAGTCATCCGCCACGCCGTCGTCAAAGTTTCTTCAGCCGCCGGAAACGGCAGCCAGCGTCCGGGTTCGCCCGCATCCTTTCAGGAAATTGATTCAGATTCTTCTGAAACCGAGTAGCCTGCCGCCCGCGCGGCTGGCTGCTCCGTTTCTTCCATTTTTCCCGTCATTCGTTTAAAGGACTCAAAAAAAAATTATGAGTAAGGTTATCGGAATAGATTTAGGAACAACCAACTGCTGCGTTTCCGTTCTCGAAGGCGGCACGGTGCAGATTATCCCGAACAAGGAAGGCGGACGAACGACGCCTTCGGTGGTCGGTTTTACGGAAAAAGGCGAGCGCCTGGTCGGTCAAATCGCCAAGCGCCAAGCCGTCACGAATCCGGCAAACACGCTCTACGCCGTCAAGCGCCTGATCGGTCGCAAATTCAACTCGGCGGAAGTCGAGAAAATGCGCGAGACCGTGCCGTTTGAAATCGCGCAGGCGCCGAACGCCGACGCGCACATTCGCGTGCTCGACCGCACTTACAGCCCGCCGGAGATTTCGGCAATCGTGCTTCAGCGTCTGAAGCTGGCGGCGGAAGAATTTCTGGGCGATAAAGTCGGCGAAGCCATCGTTACCGTCCCGGCGTATTTCGACGACGCGCAAAGGCAGGCGACGCGAGACGCCGGAAAAATCGCCGGTCTGAACGTCGAGCGCATCATCAACGAACCGACGGCGGCGGCGCTGGCTTACGGTTTCGGCAAAAACAAAACGGAAAGAGTCGCCGTCTACGACCTCGGCGGCGGCACGTTCGACATCACGATTCTGGAAATCAACGACGGCGTTTTCGAAGTCCTCTCCACGTCGGGCAATACGTTTTTGGGCGGCGAAGATTTTGACCAGCGCATTATCAACTGGCTCGTCGAAAGCTTTAAGCTGGAAAACGGAATTGATTTGAAAGAAGACCGCCTGGCTTTACAGAGATTAAAAGAAGCGGCGGAGCGCGCCAAATGCGAGCTTTCCAGCGTTTCGGAAACCACTGTAAACCTACCGTTTATCGCGGCTGACGCGACGGGACCGAAACACATCAACACGGTTTTGACGCGCGCGAAATTTGAAGATTTGGTCAAGGATTTGGTCGAGCTTTCCGTCGAGCCGTGCCAGAAAGCCCTGTGGGACGCGAAATTGCAGCCGGGCGATATTGATAAAGTAATTCTGGTCGGCGGTCAGACGCGCTCGCCGATTATCGCGCGCACGGTGACCGAGCTTTTCGGCAGCGAGCCTTCGTCGGAAATCAACCCGGACGAGGTCGTGGCGATGGGCGCGGCGATTCAGGGCGGCGTTTTGACGGGCGACGTGAAGGACATCGTGCTGCTCGACGTTTTGCCGCTCTCGCTCGGTCTGGAAACGCGCGGCGGCTTGTTCGTCAAATTAATCTCGCGCAACTCGACGATTCCGCTGAAAAACACGATGACTTTTACGACCGTGGTGGACAATCAGCAATCGGTCGAAATCCATATTTTGCAGGGCGAGCGCGAAATCGCCGGGGCTAACCGGAGCTTGGGAAAATTCGAGCTGGTCGGCATTCCGCCGGCGCAGCGCGGCGTGCCGCAGATTGACGTTTCGTTTGAAGTCGATGCCAACGGCATCGTTAACGTTTCGGCGCTCGATAAAATGACCGGACTCGAACAGGCGATGCAGATTACGCCTTCATCCGGCTTGTCGCCCGAAGAAATCGACCGCCTGATTATGGAAGCGGAAACTTCAACCGAAAGCGACCGCCAGTCCAAACAGTTGATTATGCAGCGCAACCGCCTGGACACGCTGATTAAAAACACGCAGAAGGCGCTGTCGGAATTTGCGCGCTCGCTTTCGCCTGAGCAGCAGCAGGAAATCAACGCCGTTCTAACCGAAGCCGAAGCCGCCCTGGCAACCGACGACCTCGGCGAGATTGAGCGAGCCTTATTAAAAGTCGAAGAATCAGCCAATCAACTGACCATGATGCTGATGGCGACCGTTTAGGAATTAGTACTCAGTACTTTCCTGACTTCTTCGCAACTCGCTTGAAGAAAATCGCATCTTATCGCAAAATTATAAAGCGCCGGTTCATTCGTTTGTTTGGGCTGGCGTTATCATTTATTAGTCAGTCGTCCGTTGCAAGTTAGGCAATAATTCAGAAGGTAGTTTATATTCAATCTGCAAATGACCGCTGACTGCCGACTGCTGACAGCTAACTTATGAGTAAAAGAGATTATTACGAAATTTTAGGCGTTTCGCGCGCCGCTTCGGACGCGGAAATCAAAGCTGCCTACCGCAAGCTGGCGATTCAGCATCATCCCGACAAAAATCCGGATAACGCCGAAGCTGAAGAAAAATTCAAGGAGGCGGCTGAAGCTTATTCGGTTTTGTCCGACGCGCAGAAACGCGCCGCGTACGACCGTTTCGGTCATTCGGGCGTCGGCGCGGGCGCGGGAGGAGGCTTCGGCGGAGCCGGAGGCGCTGGATTTTCCGGAAATATCGAAGACATTTTCGACCTTTTCGGTTTCGGCGATATGTTCGGCGGCGCGCGCGGGCGAAGGACGACGGCGCAGCGCGGCGCGGATTTGCGCTACGATTTGGAAATCACTCTGGAAGAAGCCGCCGCCGGAAAAGAAGAAAAGCTGCACATTCCGCGTCTGGAAAAATGCGAGGAATGTGAAGGCAGCGGAGCCGAGAAGGGCAATCAGCCCGAAAACTGCATCACCTGTCAGGGCAGCGGGCAAACTCGTTATCAACAAGGCTTTTTCTCGGTCATGCGGACTTGCTCGAACTGTCGCGGCACGGGAAAAATCATCAAAAATCCCTGTAAAAAATGTCACGGCGCCGGGCGCGTGGAAAAGGAAAAAACGCTGGAAATCAGAATTCCCGCCGGCGTCGAAACCGGCTCGCGGCTGCGCGTTTCGGGTGAAGGCGAAGCCGGAACGAACGGCGGAATGCACGGCGATTTGTTCGTCGTCATTCATGTCAGGGAACACGATTTGTTTGAGCGACAGGGCGCGAATCTTTACGCTTCAGCGCCGATTTCCTTCGCTCAAGCCGCGCTCGGAGCGGAAATTCAGGTGAAAACCCTGGACGGCGAGGAAAGCGTGAAAATTCCCGCCGGAACGCAGACCGGAACCGTCTTTCGCCTGAAAGGTCACGGAATGCCGAACCTCGGCGGGCGCGGCAAAGGCGATTTGTTCGTCGCCGTCACGCTCGTCACGCCGAAAACTCTGACCAAGGAACAGCGAAAACTGCTGGAAAAACTCGCCGAGGTCGAAGACACCGAATTTCAGGACGAATCGTTTATGGACAAGGTGCGGAATATTTTCGGGTAGAAGAGACGAGAGATAAATTGTAAAAAAGGGATAAAGTTAATTAACTCTCAACTTTATCCCTTTTTCTTTATCCGTTTTGGTTGAAGATTTCTACTTTGCCGAATTGCGCGGCACATATTCCCAGTGCCACGGTTCATAGTAATAAGGACGAAACCCGAAGCGCGCGGCGTTTTTGACCAGCCATTTATAGGCGGGCGTTTCCACCTGAATCGCGCGATTGGCGTCGGCGGTTGAAACCGGCTCGCCGCCGACGTAAATATCCAGCGCGTTTCCGGTAAAATGCGGGCTGTTGACCGCCAGCCCGGCGCGTCCTGAATCAGGCGAAGCGGCGCGCAGCCGTTCCTGATGCTCGCGCGAGCGATACGAGGAAACAATCTTCAAAAATTTTTCCTCCGGGGCGAGCTCGCCGCCCGGTGTGGTTTTCAACTTAAGCTCTTTTGCCGCCTCAGCGACCATTCGCTTGTAGGCGTCGAATGTTTCACGCTCGACTTTCAGCAAATCAGCGCCGCGCGTCGGGTCGTAAAAGTTTGAAATAGGCGCGTCCAGAAGTCTTTCCGGCACAGGCGTCCGGCTGCTGTTCAGGCGCTGCGCCTGCCAGCCTTTTATCATCTGAAAAAGCGTGGTTTCGTCTATGACGCCGGTCTGAGCGATGCCCGACGCGCTTTGCCAGGCGGCGACGGCGCGAGCAAATTCTTCTGTTTCGGGAGCGGCTTCGGTTTGGATTGTTTCCCGAATCAACGAAACGTAGAGATACCAGCCGCGCTGCGCTTTGCCGCCGAAAGCCCACGCCAGAGAACCTTTTAACCTGATGTTTTCGGCGATTGCCGCCGGTGAAATTGCGGGCGCGTTCGAAACGATTTCGGCTGGAGCAGTATTCGGGCGTTCCGATTTGTCGATTCGGGTGATATTTTGAACGGATGCGTCAGCGCCGCTGTTTTGTCCGTAAGCCGTGAGCCTGGATAAACCGAAACTCAAGACTGCGGCGCAAACCAGAAAAGCGAAAATCGCGGGAAACAAAAACGATTTTTTTTCGAGCATAATTAAAAGCGGGTTTTAATTAAGATGCCGGATTTGCCGCGTTTGTTCGCCGCAAATTCTCTCCGCAAGAGACAAGGCTGCGCTTCCGTTATTAAAGGGAATCAAAGATTTTGCAGCCTCGATTTAACGGTTTCGCTCACCAATCTGCCGTCGGCGGTTTTGCCTTGCAGTTTGGCGAGGGCGGCTTTCATGACCGTGCCCATTTCCTTCATCGACGCCGCGCCGGTTTCGGAAACCGCCGCCGCGACCGCCGCTTCGATTTCTTCCTTTGATGCCGATTGCGGCAGATATTCTTCAATCACGGAGACCTCCGCCTGTTCCTTTTCGGCGAGTTCCGTGCGCCCGGCGCTCGTGTATTGCTCGATGGAATCTTTTCTTTGTTTGACTAAAGACTGCAAGGCTTTAGTGATTTCTTCGTCGGTCAGTTCATCGCCCTTTTCGATTTTGCGGTTCATTAAATTCGATTTCACCATGCGCAGAACCGAAAGCCGTCCGGCGTCTTTCGCCTTCATCGCGGCGGTCAAATCGCCGATAATCCTGTCTTTTAAACTCATTATTAATAATCTCCCGTCGCGAATAATTTTAACCAGTCGAGAGTCTATTGTCCAAAAGAGAATTAATCGCCGATTTGGCGAATGGCACGAATAAAAGAAATAAAAGTAATCCGTCTTTTTCGTCCCGGTCGCGGTTAAACCGCTTTTCTTATCCGCGTTTATCTGTGCTAATCTGTGGTTTCTTTTTTTTCTATATGAAATTACGTTGGCGATTTGGAATTCTGGCGGGTCTGGTGCTGCTCGTCTGCGGGATATATCCGCAGTTGAAAATGTGGCATCTGCGCGGCGGCGACTGGCAAGGTCATTACGCTTACAACGACATCGACGAAGTGGCTTACGCTTCCTACCTGCGCGCTTTGATTGACGGCAGACCGCGCCGCAACGACCCTTACACGGGGCGCGACGACACGCCCGAACACAAACAGGAAGAATCGCTTTTCTCGATACAATTCGCCGCGCCTTACACGATTGCGCTGCCGGCGCGCGCGCTTGGAATCTCCGCGCCGACGGCGATGTGGCTGGCTGGCGGAATTGCCGCTTTTCTGACGGCGCTGGCTTGTTTCTGGCTAATCGGGCGCATCACGGGCGATTCGTTTTTTGCGATGACCGGGGCGCTGGTCGTTTTGTGCGGCGGCGCGCTGGCGGCGGGCGAGGGCGCAATCGGCGAAATTTTGGGGACGAGCTATTCGTATCCGTATTTTCCCGGCTTCCGGCGATACATTCCCGCCGTCCCGTTCGCGGTTTTCTTCGCGATGTGCGCGTTCGTCTGGCTCCTGGTGACGGGCGAAGAAATGCGAAAGCGCATTGTTTGCTGCGTTCTGGCTGCCTTGTGTTTCGCTTTTATGGTTTTTTCGTATTTTTATACGTGGACGACGGCTGCCGCCTGGCTGGCGTGCGTCGTGCTGATTTGGCTCGTCGCGCGCCCGGAAGGCTGGCGCAAGGATTTTAAAGCGTTTGTCGCGCTCGGCATCGCCTGCGCCGGCGCGCTCGTGCCGTATGCGATTCTGCTCTCGAATCGCTCGCACACGATGGACGACGTGCAGCTTCTTGTTTTCACGCGCGCGCCGGATTTGCTGCGCGTTCCGGCGATTATTTCCTACGCCGTGCTGGTAATGCTGATTGCGGCGATTTTACTGAAAGCAATCAATTTAAGAGACCGCTCGACCCTGTTTGCTTTCTCCTTCGCCTTTGTTCCGCTGGTCGTTCTCAACCAGCAAATCCTTACCGGACGCTCGCTCCAGCCGATTCATTATCAGGTTTTTATCGGAAATTACGTCGCCGCTCTCGCGCTGGTCGTCACTCTAGGCTTGCTCTGGCGCGGAATCAGTCAAAAAAATCCGGCTTTTTCAAAAATAACCCTGACGATTCTGGCTTTGATTGCAGCCCTTTGGGGAATCGTCGAGTGTCACTACACGGTGCGGATTCTGGACGATGCAAACATTGACCGCGACAAGGGAATGGCTGTCGCGCGCCGCCTCGAAGAGCTTCACAAAAACGAGACGCAGCGCGGCGTGACGATGCCTTTCAGCATGCTGCAGGGCGACGATTTGCCGACCGTCGCGCCGCAGTCGGTTCTCTGGGCGCGTCACCAGCACGTTTTCGCCGGCGTTACCTGGCAGGAAAATAAAGAGCGATATTACCAGTATCTTTATTACATGAACGTGGACGAAAATAACCTCGCGAACGGGATGAAAAACGGCGATTTCGTTTCGATGATTGCGCTCTTCGGCTGGGGCAGGCACACCGACCGTCTAAACTCTGAACACAAGCCTTTAACCTTTCGCGAAATCGACGAAGAAGCCGCGCGCTACGGCGAGTATCGACGAAATTTCAGCCTCCGGCAGGCTTCCGGTCCGGCGCTTTCCTACGTCGTCGTTCCCACGAACTGGCAGGTCGATTTTACAAATCTCGACAAATGGTATGAGCGCGGCGAAGCCGAAATCTTCGGCGACTACACGCTTTATCAAGTCAAACTGAAAAGCGGTCAGTAATCAGCTATCAGCCGTCAGCAACAAGTTGAGAATAAACTGCTTTCTCAATTTTCATTCAACCATTAACTGACCGCTGACGGCTGATAGCTGGCTGCTCATTAAAAAAAAGACCGCCGTAAAACGGCGGTCGCATTCGGTATTACTGATAAATATAAAAACAACTAGGCGACGCGAATATCGTTTGACGTTTCCGCAAAGACCCGGCGTCCGTTCAAAGCATCGTCGATGATTTCGCGCACGGCTGAAGCATCCGGGTTGACGTCCATACGAGCGCAAGCCCGCAGGTGTCGGATGATTCCTTCCGTCGCGATTTCTAATGGCGCACCGTTTAATTTTGAAAAACGTCGTGCCTGAATATGGTCGATTTGCAGGATTCTGTCCTGCAATGTCATCGGTTTAGCTGCTGCCACTTTATACTCTCCTTCCAAGTTCATAATTAATTCCCACGAACCCTTGTGAATTTTGTCGCAAACGCGACAGGTTATATAAAAAAACGAATTAAAATCAATCCAGTTCCAAAAAAATTAGTTGAAAATAGGTATTTAAAGGTTGCTAAAAAACTGCTTTTAGCTGTTGTTTCCTGCATGAAAGTAGAATCGTAACAAATATTTCTCGTTTTGTCACCATTTTTTTTCAGAACTTTGTAACATTTTTCTCAAGCGGCAAAAAAGCGCAAAAAAGACCGGCGCGCCAAACTGCGGCGCGCCGGTAAAAAGTAAAAATTACAACTCAATAGATATTATTTTCCGCCGATAGTGTCCTTCAGGGCTTTGCCGATGCGGAATTTGACGGTGGTTTTGGCTGGAATCTTGATGACGTCGCCGGTCGCCGGGTTGCGTCCTTCGCGCGCTTTGCGCGTGGCTTTCACCAATTTTCCGAAGCCCGGAACGGTAAATTCCCCGTTCTTTTTGACTTCGCTTGCCGCGAGAGCCGCCAGAGCGTTGAAGAATTCTTTCGCCTGAGCTTTTTTCAAGCCGGATTTTTCCGCCAGTTGGTTAACGATTTCAGTTTGTGTCAAACGCTTCTTTGTAGTAGCTGCCATAATTTAAGTCTTACCTCCAAAAGTTTTTAGTGATATTTCAATAACCGAAGTTAAAATTTCTGCCTGTTTCCTGACGTCAATGAACGGGAGACGTGCGCCTGCGGTGTCCAACAAAAAATCAATTGGTCGGGGCGAGATGATTCGAACATCCGACCTCTCGGTCCCAAACCGAGCGCACTACCAGGCTGTGCTACGCCCCGAGTTACGCGTTTCATTGAAGAAACATTAACAAGTAACGGATTTTACGGGCGAAAAATGCGAAGGTCAAGTTGAAACAGCGATAAAATCGCGCAAATACGCAATTATTTTTTTTGAAGCGCGCGCGCGGTGGCTGATTTCCCGCTTTACGTCGCCGGAGAGCTCGCCAAAAGTTTCCGAAAAGCCGTCGGGAACGAAAACCGGGTCGTAGCCGAAGCCGTTCGAGCCTCGCGGGGCGTTCGTAATTCTGCCGTCGCAGACGCCTTCGGCGACAAACCTGATTTCGCCGGTTTCATCGGCGACAGCCATCGCGCAGACGAATCTGGCGCGGCGGTTTTCGCTCTCGGTCTTCCGTAATTCGCCCAGAAGCTTTTTTATTCTGTCTTCGCTGCTCGCGTTTTCTCCGGCATATCTGGCGGAAAAAACGCCGGGCGCGCCGCCGAGCGCCTCGACTTCCAGACCGGAATCGTCGGCGACAGTCCAGCGAGCGGTTTGCAGCGCGTAATCGCGAGCTTTTAAAACCGCGTTTGCCACGAAATCGACGCCGGTTTCTTCCGGTTCAATCGCGTTTTCAAAATCATTAAGGCTGCGCAAATCCAGCGGCAAATCCGCCAGAATATCCGCAAGCTCCTTTACTTTCCCCTGATTTTTCGTTGCAATTACTATTTCCATCTGAAATTTAAACGCTTTAAACACTTTTTTCTTGCCAAACCGCTCGCCGAAAGGGTATAAAATTAATAGCGGCGTTTTTCACCTGCGCCTTTTGACTTGCTGCAAAAAATTCTTCGACCTGGGAAAACAAATCTTGGACGTTTTAACCACTTCTACAACAACTACATTCAATCCGGCGAATTTGTCAACGAAGACGGGCAGCACGGCGGAGGAAAATGTATCCGGCGGCGCGACCGTCGCCGTGTCGGCGCGCGAGCTCGGCTTTGAATTGGGTTTGTGGCTTTCCGGGCTGGAAAGTTTCCTGCAGGTCAGAAATCACTCGTTTGCCAGTGATTCGGCAAATCGCCCGAAACCGGCAAACCGCGACTGGACGAAGGAATTTCGGCTGGTTCACTCGACGCTGCTCTTGTGTTCAAAGCTTGCCTTGCAGCTTTCCCGAACAGTCAGGGATAAAAATTCTTCCGCCGCCTCTGCAACAGCGGCGGACAAAGACGAGCAGATTGATTTGATAACCAATCCGAACGCGGCGCGATTCGAATTTTCCGACGCCGCCGCGGCGGAAGAGCTCGCCGAGCTTTCATCGGCGCTGGTCGATTCGGTTCTGCTCAACGAAGGTTTGCTGCGCGCCGCGCCGCTCCGCTTCAGCGAATGGACGGCGTGGAGCAATTTTCTCGCGGCGAAGCTGAAAGCGGCGGCGATTTCCGGCAAGCTGATTGCGGCGGCGGAAAAAGAAGGCGAAAATTTTCTGCCGAAAAAACTAAAGGATTTGCTGGAAAACAAGCCGATTCCGTTCGCTCTGGAAGCGGATTTGCGACTGGTTCTGCCGCGTTTCGCCAAGATTCTGAAATGGCTCGACGCCATCGGTCAGATGCACGACCGCGACGAGCCTCTGAAGCCCGCGATGCTGCTTTTCGCGCGCATCAACGAGCAGACGCAGGAAATGATGCGCTTTATCAATAATCGCCTGCTGCGTTTTAAAAACGAGGAAGATTCGCTTTTCGCCGCGCTCGACTGCGCCGTTTACGCCGCTTCGATTGAACTCAGGAAAGTTTATAATTTCGAGCTTGTCGGATTTGCCGAAGCGCGCCAGTCGCCGCTGATTTACGCGCGCGTCGAAACCGCGCACGGGCTTTTAAACGATTGTTTCCAGCAGACCCTGGTAAATTTCGCGCAGCTTATCGAGCCGGACGTCAAAGCGACCGAGCTTTTCCCGAATCTGCAAACGAAATTGCAGCAGTCTTTAACCCTGCGCGAGGATTTGTGGCGCGTCCTGCAGGTCGTGCGCAAAGCCGAGAAAAATCCCGAAAGCGTTTCGCTCGAAAAACTGCACACAAAGCTCACGGATTTTCTCAACCACACGATAAAATATTTGTTTTACAAGGATTTGGAAACGGTCGAGCGTTTTATCGAAGAAGTCTTGAACACGACGAAAAAATCCGAGCTGGTTTCAATCCTGCACCGCTTCGGCGCATATCTGGAAACGCTGCTCGGACAAGTCAATCTGCGCACGGTATTGTCCAATCACCCGTTCAACCCGGCGGAAGAATAATTAGCCACGCAGGACACACAGAGAGCGAAAAAGAGAGAATTTAACCACAGATTTACACGGATAAACACAAGATAATTTAACGCGATAAATAGGATAAGGCAGGCTTTGCGGCTTGATAAAATCCATTTCTTATCCTTCTTCGTTTTTATCTGAGTTAATCTGTGTAAATCTGTGGTTAAATCCTCTTAGAGCCCTTGTGTCCTCCGTGTCTGAATTTTTACTGCGAGCGAAGCACCGATAAAGGTTTTTTGAAAATCACGCCGAAGCTTGCCAGAACGCCGACCAGCATGACGATAAGTGCCGTCGCGAAAACGCCCGAAAGCATCAGGGCGAAATCGAGCTCCCAATCGATTTTCAGAATATATTTCGTGACGGCAAAGGATAAAGCCGTGGAAAAGAGCGCGCCGATGATTCCCGCCAGCAAGCCGAGCACGGCGTATTCGGTGAATAAAATCGCCGCCAGAGTCAGACGCCGCGCGCCGAGCGTTTTTAAAATCGCGTTTTCGTAGATTCTCTGCGATTTCGTCAGCGCGACCGAGCCGATTAAAATCAAAATTCCGGTCAGCATCACAAAGCTGCCGACGAAGGAAATCGCCAGCACGAAGTTTTCAATCAGCTTAGTCACGGCTTTGATAATGTCCGCCGTGTCAAAAATCTGGATGTTCGGAAAATTGTCCAGCACCTGTCGCTGAAAACGCGCCCGCTCGGCGGCGGAAAGCTGTTTCGTAATCGGCAGGACGAAAGTTTGCGGCGCTTTCTCCAAAACGCCCGGACGAAAAACGAAGACGAAAGCCGTCCGCGAATTGCGCACGTCGATTTTGCGAACGTTTCTGACCGACGCGTTGATGCGGCGACCGAGA
This sequence comes from Pyrinomonadaceae bacterium, assembly GCA_035296345.1. Taxonomy (GTDB): domain Bacteria; phylum Acidobacteriota; class Blastocatellia; order Pyrinomonadales; family Pyrinomonadaceae; genus JALZHR01. The sequence goes on from DATHBC010000205.1 coordinate 17,210, forward strand.
ATGTCGAAAGTTATCACGTCGCCGACCGAAACTTTCAGAGTGTTGCTCATTCCTTCTTCGACCGAAACTTCGGCGTCTGCCGGCGCGGGCGAATTTTCCCACCACTCGCCGTCGACGAGGCTTTCGTTTACTTCCAGATTCGGGCGATACGTGACGGCAAATTCGCGCCCGATTTGCCCTTGCCGCTGGCGGATTTCGCGCTGCTCGTAATCGAAAGGCGCGCCGTTTATGAGCGCGATGCGCCCGCGCACGGTCGGAATCGGCTGCTGCGCTTCGCCGGTCGCTTCTTCGGCGATTTGCTTTAATTTTTCGACCTGCGAGCGTTGAATATCGACCAGAAAAAGGCTCGGCAGTTTTTGATTGCGCGAGAAATCGAATTCGCGCACCAGATTCGCCTGCAAAGACTGAACGGCGAGCACGACAAACGCGCCGAGCCCGACGGCGAGCAGCACGACGCGCGTCTGGTTGCCGGGACGATACAGCGAATTGACGGCTTGCGCGACGGAAAAAGACGAAAATTTCCTCGTCTTTTTTAACATCAGGGTCAGCAGAACCGCCGCCAGGTACAAAATCAGCGAGGTCGCGGCTAAACCGCCCAGGAATGCCGCGCCGACTCGTATCGAACCGGCTTGCCAGATTGCCAGCGCCAGCAAACCCGCCAGGCAGACAAAAGCGAAAATCAGCCGCGTCCAGTCGAGCCGCCGCAGCTTCTCGTTGTTTTCGTCGCGCAGAAGCAGATTCGGTTTGATGTTTCTGATTTGCAAAAGCGGCAGCAGCGAAAACAGAAGGGAAATCAGCAAACCGAGCAAAACGCCTTGCAGCGCGGCGGCGGTCTGCACCGCGTAAGACATGTTTTCCGGCAGCGCGTCGGCAAAGCGAAAACGAATCAGCCACAACGCGCCCTGCGCCAGCACGACGCCGAAAACGCTGCCCAGAACGCCGAGCGTCAGAATCTGCAAAAGATAAACCGTGATTATCCGCCAGCCGCCCGCGCCCAGGCATTTCAAAACGGCGACGGTTTTGCGTTTCTGCTCGACAAAAACGCGCGCCACGTTCCAGACGCCGATGCCGCCCAGCACCAGAATCAGCAAGCCCGTCAGCGCCAGATAATTTTCCGTTCGCTCAAACTGCTCGCCGAGATTTTCCTGTGCTTCCTTGTAGGAATTGACCGTCAGAACCGTGCCTTTCAGCGCGTGTCTGAGTTCGGAAACCAGCGGCGTCGGGTCTTGCGAAGTGCGATAAAGAATCCGCCGCCGGACGCGGGATTGAGCCAAACCGGCTTCGTCAAACAATTTTTTCTCGATAAAAACGCGCGGACCGAGGCGAAAGCCGCCCGTGCCGCCCGGTTCTTCGTCAAACGCGGCGCGAATCTCGAAATCGGTCTCGCCGATGCGGATTTTGTCGCCGACTTTCAGGCTTAACTTTTCCAGAAGCGTCGTCTGCACGACCGCGCCTTTGTTTTCCAGCAGCGCGACGTCGAAAGCCCTGCCGCCCGCGAGCGCAAACTCGCCGACCAGCGGAAACGGCGGCTCGATGCCTTTCAGCTCGACAAACTGAAAATTTTCCTCCGTCCGCGTCATCGCGGCGGTCGTCACGGTTTGGCTGCGGGCTTCGATGATGTCTGATTTATCGACGACGCTTTCAATAATGGAAAGCTCGCCGGGCGTAAACGGATTGGTCGAGCTGATTTCAAAATCGGCGGTCAAAAGCCCGCGCGCGTCGCCCGCCACCGCGCGCCCCAGATTCTGAATCAGCGAGCGCAGCGCGACGACCGACCCGACGCCGATGGCGATGCACAGAAAGAAAAACAGCAAACGCCGCCACGACGAGCGGATTTCCCGAAAGGTTAAATTCAAAATAAATTGCATAGATATTTAACAGGATAGACAGGATGAACAGGATTAAAGAAACTATTCAATACAAATTCTGAATTTCTTAATCCAGTCCATCCTGTTCATCCTGTTTATTTATCTCGTCGGCGACTACTTTCCCGTCGCGCAGGCGGATTTGCCGGTGCGCTCTGGCTGCCAGTTCCTGATCGTGCGTGACCAGAATCAGGGTC
>DATHBC010000206.1:0-9421 GCA_035296345.1 Pyrinomonadaceae bacterium
GGTGGTCGCGCTGCACGATAAAAAGCCGTTTGCCGAATGGACTGAAGAGGCGCGGTCTTTGAAAGAGCGGAAAATCGGTTTGCTGGACGGTCAGATTCCGTCGTGGCTTTTAGACCAGATTGATTTGGTCGTCATCAGCCCGGGCGTGCCGACGAAAACCGTTCCGGCGCGTTACGTTGACCGTAAAGACGGCGAAGTTATCGGCGAAGTCGAGCTTGCCTACAGGTTTTTAAAAGGCAGAATCGTCGGCATCACCGGCTCGAACGGCAAAACGACGACGACGACCCTAATCGGCGAATTGCTGAAAAACGCGGGAATCCGGACGCAGGTCGGCGGGAATATCGGGACGCCGCTTTTGAATCTGACCGAAACTGCCGGCGACGAGACGTGGACGGTCGTCGAGCTTTCGAGCTTTCAGCTTGAAACCATCAGGGATTTTCGCCCGAATGTCGCCGTGGCGACGAACGTGACGCCGAATCACATGGACAGATACGATTTTTTTACCGATTACGCGGCGGCGAAACATCGCCTGTTTATGAACCAGACGGCGGAAGATTTGGCGATTTTAAACGCCGACGACCCGATAACGGCAAGCTGGGCGAGCGGTTTAAAGGCGAGCGTCGTTTTGTTTTCGGTCAAAAAAGAGCTGGAAGAAGGCTTATTTCTGCGCGGGCGCGATTTGGTCTGCCGCGCGGGCGGAAAGGAAAAAATTTTGACGACGCGCGACGAGATTTTCCTGCGCGGTCTGCACAACGTCGAAAACGTTCTGGCTGGCTTGGCTGCCGGCTTGGCTTGCGGCGCGTCGCCGGATGCGATGCGCGAAACCGTTAAAACTTTTAAAGGCGTCGAGCATCGCATTGAATTCGTCGCCGAAATCGACGGCGTGAAATTTTACAACGATTCGAAAGCGACGAGCGTGGACGCGACTTTGAAGGCGCTCGAAGCGTTTTCCGAAGAAGCGGGAAAAACGATTTTAATTTTAGGCGGGCGCGGAAAAAACGCGCCGTACGAGCCGCTGAAAGATTTGATTGAAACGAAGGTCGGAAAGCTGGTTTTAATCGGCGAGGACGCCGACAACATCGAATCGCAGTTGAAAACGAGCTCCGAAATCGTCCGCGCCGGTTCGATGGCGGAGGCGGTCGAAAAAAGTTTTCAAGCCGCCGAAAAAGGCGACAACGTTTTGCTCGCGCCCGCCTGCGCCAGCTTCGATATGTTCAAAAGTTTCGAGCAGCGCGGCGAAGTTTTTAAAGGGGAAGTTTTAAATTTACAAACGACGAAAAAGCTGACCGCTGAAAGCTGAAAGCTAACTGCTAAAAGCTAAGTTATGGCTAAGAAACTCCGCATAGATTGGTTTTTATTCGCGATTGCCGCGACGCTCGCGCTGTTCGGCGCGGTGATGGTCTATTCGGCGTCGGCGATGATTTCCCTGCGGGAAACCCAGAATAACCCGGCAGGCGCGAGCCAGTATTTGTATTTTTACAAGCAAATCGCTTTTACCGTCGTCGGGCTGGCGGTGATGTATCTGGCGACGAAATTCAATTACCGTTTGCTGCAAAACGAAACGGTCGTTTACGGGCTTTTAATTCTGACGGTAATTTTGCTCATCGCGGTTTTCTTCTTTCCGCCGATTAACGGCGCGCGGCGCTGGATTCGTTTTGCGGGCGTGTCGTTTCAGCCGTCGGAGCTGGCAAAAATCACTCTGCCGGTTTTTCTCGCTTATTTTCTGACGAAAAACGAGAAAAATGTCGGCAGCCTGCGCGAGACGGCTTTGTGGTGCGTCCTGGTTTTCGGCATTTTGAGCGGTTTGATTCTGCTTGAGCCGGATTTAGGGACGGTCATTGTTTTGGCGTCGATTTTCGTGGCGGTTTATTTCGCGGCGGGCGCGCGTCTTTTGCATATCGCGGCGCTCGGCGCGGGCTGCGTTCTTCTTTTCGCCGCCGCTCTGATTACTTCGCCGTACCGGCGCGAGCGCGTTCTGGCTTTCCTGAATCCCTGGGAAAATTCGGACGGCGCGGCTTATCAGGTTATTCAGGGGCTTTACGCCATCGGCTCGGGCGGAATTTTCGGCGAAGGCTTTGCCAGAGGCGAGCAGAAGCTTTTTTATCTGCCGTATCCGCATTCGGATTTTATTTTCGCCGTCGTCGGCGAGGAGCTCGGTTTAATCGGAACGCTGGCGGTCGTTTTGGCTTTCGGGCTTCTTTTATGGCGCGGAACGCGCGCCGCCCTGCTCGCGCCGGAAAGATTCGGAATGCTGCTCGGCATCGGCATTATCACGGGCATCATCGTGCAGGCGCTTTTTAATATCAGCGTCGTGATTTCGATTGTTCCGGCAAAGGGCATTCCGCTGCCGTTTATTTCCTACGGCGGCACGTCGATTGCGACGACGCTTTTCGCCGTCGGAATTTTATTGAATCTGTCGCAGCACGCCGGTTTCGTCTCGATGGAGAAAAACGAGCCGGAAGCGCCGAAACCGAAGAAACGCCGCAAATTGCCGTGAGGCAAAGTTGAATTGAAAGATGAAAGTTCTAATCGCTGCCGGCGGAACGGGCGGGCATATTTATCCGGGAATCGCGGTCGCCAAAGAGATTACGCGGCGCGACAGTGAGGCGTCCGTGAAATTTGTCGGCACGGCGCGCGGGCTGGAAACGCGGCTCGTGCCGGACAACGGTTTCGAGCTTTTGACAATCGAGAGCGCCGGTCTGAAAAACGTCGGCTTGGCGGGACAAATCAAAGGCTTAATGCTTTTGCCGAAAAGCTTTCTCGCCGCGCGGCGTTTGATAAAGGATTTTAAGCCGGACGTCGTAGTCGGCGCGGGCGGTTACGTTTCCGGTCCGGTTCTGTTAACGGCAAGCCTGATGCGCGTTCCGACGCTGGTGATGGATTCCAACGCGCTGCCCGGCTTTACCAATCGACGCCTTGCGCCGTTTGTGACGAAAGCCGCTTTGACCTTTGAAGAAGCCGTCCGGTTTTTCGGCAAAAAAGGAATCGTGACCGGAAATCCGGTGCGCGAAGAGTTTTTTGAAATTCCGCCGAAAGCGCGCGCCGCCGGTAAATTTTCGCTTTTGATTTTCGGCGGCTCGCAGGGCGCGCGGGCGATTAATAACGCGATGGTCGAGGCTCTGCCGCATTTGCAGGCTGATAAAAACCGTCTCGAAATCACGCATCAGACGGGCGAAGCCGATTTTGAAAAGATAAAACAGGGCTACGCGGACGCGGGCTGGAGCGAGGCGGAAGTTTCGGCATATATCAAAAATATGCCGGAGCATTTTGAAAAAAACGATTTGATAATCTGCCGCGCGGGCGCGACTTCGTGCGCGGAGCTGGCAGCCGCCGGAAAAGCCTCGATTATGATTCCGCTGCCGACCGCCGCCGACGACCACCAGCGCAAAAATGCCGAAGCGCTGGAAAAAGCGGGCGCGGCGCGAATGATTTTGCAGAAGGATTTGACGGGCGCGGGTCTGGCGAAACAGATTACCGAATTGCTCGAATCGCCCGCGCGCATTACGGAAATGGAAGCCGCCGCCAAAAAATTAGCCAGACGCGACGCGGCAGAGGTAACGGTTGATTTGATTGAACAGTTAGCAAGGAGAAATTGATTACAGATTGGAGATTTCAGATTTCAAAAAATCCGAAATCCGAAATCCGAAATCCCAAATCGAAAGGATGTTTAGGCACGTAAAGCATGTTCATTTTATCGGGATTGGCGGCATCGGAATGTCCGGCATCGCAGAGGTTTTGTGCAATCTCGGTTTCAGCATTTCCGGCTCGGATTTGAAAAAATCGCGCAACACCGACCGCCTTGAGCTTTTCGGCGTCAGGGTATTCGAAGGTCACGCGGCGGAAAACGTCGGCGATGCGGACGTCGTCGTCTATTCGTCGGCGGTCAAAGCCGACAACCCTGAAGTGGTCGAAGCGAAATCGCGCTCGATTCCCGTTATTCCGCGCGCCGAGATGCTGGCGGAATTGATGACCTTAAAGCCTTATTCGGTCGCCATCGCCGGGTCGCACGGCAAAACGACGACGACTTCGATGGTCGCCACGATTCTCGGTCACGCCGGCGTCGACCCGACGACGATAGTCGGCGGCGTGGTCGATACGCTCGGCTCGAACGCGCGTCTGGGACAAAGCGATTGGTTCGTCACCGAAGCCGACGAAAGCGACCGCTCGTTTCTGATGCTTTACCCGACCGTCGCGCTGGTGACGAACGTCGACCGCGAGCACATGGATTCCTACAAGGGAATGGAAGACGTGATGCAGTGTTTTACGGATTTCGTCAACAAAGTTCCGTTTTACGGCGCGGCGATTATTTGTCTGGACGACCCGAACGTGCAGGCGATTATTCCGCACATCAAGCGGCGGCGCGTGACTTACGGATTTTCCGCGCAGGCTGACGTTTCGGCGCACGGCATTCGCTACAACGATTCGTTCGGCTCTACTTTTACCGTCTGGAAAGGTACGGAAGTGCTGGGCGAAATTAATCTGCCCGTGCCGGGCAAGCATAATGTTTATAACGCTTTGGGGGCGACCGCCGTCGCTCTTGAATTGGACGTTCCGTTTGAAAAGATTGCGGGCGCGTTTAAGACTTTCAGAAACGCCAATCGCCGTTTTCAGTTTAAAGGCGAGGCGCGCGGCATCACCGTCGTCGACGATTACGGGCATCATCCGACCGAAATTCTGGCGACGCTCTCGGCGGCGCGAAACGGTTCGGGCGGGCGGCGCACGGTCGTCATTTTCCAGCCGCACCGCTACACGCGGACGCTGGATTTGATGGACGATTTCGCGCGCTCGTTCAATAACGCCGACGTTTTGTTTTTAACCGACATTTACGCGGCGAGCGAGCAGCCGATTGAAGGCATTACATCGGAAATTCTGACCGCGAAAATCAAGCAGTACGGTCACAAAAACGTCCAGTATATCGGCGACATCGACACTGCCGCCGCAAAAGTCAGCGAACAACTAAGGGAAGGAGATTTGGTAATTACGCTCGGCGCGGGAAGCGTGACAAGGCTTTCCGAGCAAATTCTGGAGATTTTAAAAAAGTAAGCGGAAGGCGGCAGCCGGCGGCTGATTTCCTGCTGCTTATTGCCGATTCCCGCTCCCAACTGAGAAAAAATATGGCGAAACAAACGCGAAAACGAACAACGACAACGATAACGAACGCAAAACGCAAAACTGCCGCAGCAGCGCCAGCCAGAAGGCGCGGCGCGTCCGGCGCGCGCGCAAAGAGCAAATCTCCGAGCCGTCTGATGATGACGGTCGTGCCGTTATTTCTGATTTTGTGCATCCTGACCTGTCTCGGTTTCCTGACGTTTATGGGCTACCAGACGGTGACGGCTTCCTCGTTTTTCGATATGAAAAAGGTCGAGGTGCGCGGAACGACGCGCGTTTCGCGAGAGGAAATCGAGCGCATCGTGCGCGCCGAGATGGCGAAATCCAGCGTCTGGAACGCCAACGTCGATGAAATCAGGACGGAGATTGAAAAGCTGCCGTTTGTGAAATCCGTCGCCGTTTCGCGCATTTTGCCCGACGGCGTGCGCGTCAACGTCAGCGAAAGAATGCCGCGCGCGGTCGTTCGTCTCGGTTCCGGCGATGTCTGGGTGGACGACGACGCGCTGGTTTTGGGAAAGGCGGAAAAAAACGATTTGCAGAACGCTTTTATTCTGCGCGGCTGGGACGAAGCGAAAACGGATAAGGCGATAAAAGACAACCAGGAGCGCATCCGCATTTTCCGGAAAATCACGGAAGATTTGCAAAACACCAGCGTTGCCGAGCGCGTCACGGCGATAAATCTGACGTATTTGCAGGACGCGCAGGTCGTGGTCGAAGATTCCGGCGAAACGGTTTCCGTTTTTCTCGGCAGAGAAGATTTCGGCAAACGCCTGCGCACCGCGCTCGATAACCTCGCGGGCAGAGGCAAGGAGATTGGAATTTTGATTTCGCACGGCAGCAATCCGATTGCTCGTTTTCGCGCAAATTCCTAGCATTTTAGATTTTAGATTTCGCGTTCGTTTCAGATTGGCGGCGGAATCCGGCTCGCGCCGGATAAATTTAAAAAATAATTCCTTAGCCAATCCGGAATCCGGAATCTGAAATCGAAAATTATTATGATTCGTTCAATACAAGCAGTTGGTTTAGACATCGGCACGAGCAAGGTGCGGTGCGTTATCGGCGAGCCGTCCGAGAAAGGCTCGATGAATATCGTCGGCGTCGGGCAGGCTGATTCGAGGGGCTTGCGGCGCGGCATCGTGACGACGACCGATGCCGTCGCCGATTCAATCAAGCGCGCCGTCGAAGAAGCCGAGCGCGTGAGCGGCTTGGAAGTGCAGATGGCGACCATCAATCTTTCGGGCGAGCATTTTCGCGGCGAAAATAAACACGGCGTCGTCGCCGTCGCGGGCGTCGGGCGCGAAATTACGGTCGAAGACGTCGAGCGCGCCGTCGAATCCGCCAGCGCGATGCAGCTTCCGGCGGGCTGGGAAATTATCGACCGCGTGCCGCAGGAATTTATCATCGACGGGCAGGACGGCATCACCGAGCCGATTGGAATGATTGGCGCGCGACTGGAAAGCCGCGTTCACATCGTCAGCAGCCCGAGCGCCGGACGCCAGAACGTCGTCAAAGCGATTCACAATTCCGGTCTGGACATCGAAAAAATGATGCTTGAGCCGCTGGCGGCGGCGGAAGCGGTTTTGAGCGACGACGACCGGGAATACGGTTCGGCGCTGGTGAATATGGGCGCGGAAGTGACGAGCCTGATGATTTTCAGTCGCGGCGCGGTTCAGCATACGGCGGTTTTTCCGTTCGGCGGAATGCATTTTACGAAAGACATCGCGCACGGGCTGAGAGTTTCGATTCCCGAAGCGGAAAAAATCAAGCAGCGATTCGGCTGCATCGCGTCGTTTTTGATGGACGAAAACGAGCGGCAGGAAATCATCGAAATCACGCCCGTGGGCAGGAACGAGACGCGCGGGCTGTCGAAGGAAATTTTGTGCGACATAATGCAGCCGCGCGCCATCGAGCTTTTGCAGCACATCGCGCACGAAATTATGCAGGCGGGCGGCGCGGGCGGACAGATTTCGAGCGGCGTCGTCCTGACGGGCGGCGGCGCGATGATTCGCGGCACGGTCGAGATTGCCGAGCAGGTTTTCGATGCGCCGACGCGCGTCGGTTTTCCAGATAAAAGACGCTTCGGCGGCTTGGTCGACGAGGTGCAGACGCCCGCCTGGTCGGTCGCCTGCGGGCTGGCGCGCTCGTCGATGCGCTCGCAAATGCGCGGGCAGTCGGCGGGCGGAAGGTCGACAACTAAAAAGGTTGCGGAGTGGTTTGAAAATTTTCGAGAAAAATTTCGTTGATTTAGACGAAATCAACATTTTTAACTGGATTTTTGGTCACAAATCGTTGTATGCTGTTTCGCCGTAGACACAATATCTTGTTAGAATACACAAAAGCAGTCTTCTCGAACATCACCGCGGGTAGTTTCAGTAAAATACTAGTTGAAGGGAAGCGTTTATCATGTCAACAGACGGTCATAAAATGAATAATAGCGGAATCAAAATCTTTATTGACGAGCCGCCGATTACGGGCGCGAGAATCAAAGTTATCGGCGTCGGCGGCGGCGGCAGCAACGCCGTCAATCGAATGATTGAAGCGGGGATAAAAGGCGTTGAGTTTATCGTCGCCAACACCGACGTGCAGGCGCTGAACAATTCGAACGCGCCGATAAAAATCCAGCTCGGCAGCCGCCTCACGCGGGGTTTGGGAGCCGGTTCCGACCCGACCGTCGGGCGCGACGCCGCGCTTGAAGACCACGAGAAAATTATGGACGTGCTCGAAGGCTCGGACATGGTTTTCGTGACGACCGGACTCGGCGGCGGCACGGGAACCGGAGCCGCGCCCGTGATTGCCTCGCTCGCCATCGAACTCGGCGCTTTGACCGTCGCCGTCGTGACCAAGCCTTTTACCGTCGAAGGCAAAAAACGAATGCATCAGGCTGAGCGCGGGCTGGCTGAGCTGCGCGGCTGCGTCGACACGATTATCACGATTCCGAATTCGCGCCTGAAAGAAGTCGAAGAAAAAATCTCGATTATGGAAGCGTTTCGCCGCGCCGACGACGTTTTACTGCAAGCCGTCCAGAGCATCAGCGAGCTGATTACCGAATCCGGCATGATAAACCTCGATTTCGCCGACGTGAAAACCGTGATGAAAGGCATGGGCGTCGCGCTGATGGGCATCGGACACGCGAAAGGCGACAACGCCGCCGTCAAGGCGATGAAAGCGGCGATTGATTCCAAACTTCTGGAAGAAAATTCCATCAAAGGCGCGAAGGGCGCGCTGGTGAACATCACCGGCTCGAAAGATATGCCGCTCAACGAGGTCGAAGACGCGCTCGCCCTGATTCACGACGAAGCGCACGAGGACGCCAGCATTATTTTCGGCACGGTCTTTGACGAAAATATGGAAGACGAAGTGAAAATCACGGTGATTGCGACCGGCTTTGACAATCAATCGCAAATCGCCCTGCCGACTTCGACGATGAACGATACGACGACGCAGGCGGTCGGCGGTCAATACGGCGCGCGCCCGGCGCTGAAACCCATTGAAAAGCCGCGCGAGGAAGACATCAACGTCCCGACTTTTATCCGGCGGCAGGCGGATTAACATTTTATCTGATTTTATTTTTTAACTTTCAGGCTGTCTTATCAACTTGAAAGTTAAGGCTTTATTAGGTAGGATTAATGGCAATTACAAGACTTTAATCCGACGAAATCAGAGCTTAACTAAAAACGAAATCAAAAACGACTGAAAAGCGTTTTTCCGTTTATTGCCGGACACGCGCGGCAGGAAAACGGGAAGCCGGTTCATCCGGTCGACCTTTCTGAAAACGCCGGGAAAAGGCTTTGATAAAAGAATGAATATAAGGGGAAAAAATAATATGCCATCTTTTTCGCGCCCGACCGCTCCGGCTGACGACCGCAAAAAACTGCCGCCGCCGGCTGAAACCAACGCGGAAGTTTATTACTACAAAAAGCAGATTGATTCGCACACGACGATGGTCGTCGTGCTGCAGGACGGCGAGGAAGTCGAAGGCACAATCGAATGGTATGACCGCGACGCCTTGAAAATAAACCGGAAAAACGAGCCGAACATTCTGCTTTTAAAACACAACATCAAATATATGTTTAAAGCCGAAGACCGCAACAAGTAGCAGGGCGGCGCGCCGCGCATGCGTATTGGCTGGCAAAAAAGTGCTCATTATCAATCAGGTGAAAACTTCCCCGACAGATAATCTCTCCGCAGAAGCCGCATCCATCAATAAAAATCCGCCCCGCATCGCCGTGACGATTGGCGATGCCGCGGGCATCGGCGCGGAAATTACCTTAAAAGCCGTTTCCGCCGAAGAAATCCGGAAAAATTGTTATCC
>DATHBC010000207.1:0-2946 GCA_035296345.1 Pyrinomonadaceae bacterium
GAGGCGATTTTCGACGCCGAAGATTTCCGCCGCCGCCAGCGTCATCGCGCGGATTGCCGCGTCTTTGTTCAACCCGTTTTCAATCGCCTTGCCGGCATTCGTCCAGAAATCCGCGAGATTCTGCATTCCGCCGGATTGAAAGGCGAATTTGACGCCCGCCTGCGCCAGCCGCGCCGCGCCCTTAGGCGTTTCGGCGCGCATTCGCAGCACTTCCAAATCTTCCGGGTCGGCTTCGGGCGAAACGGCGGTCGTGCGTTTCGGAAAATTCAGCTAGAGCAGCACGGGAACGTTCTGCTCTTTCAGCCTGCCCGCCGCTTTCCACGCCTCGGCTCCGCCGGAAATAATCGCTCTTAAATTAAATTCCTTTGCCAAATCCAGCGCGCGCAGGATTTCGCGCTCGTTGTTCGCGTTAAAAACGACGGGCATCTGGCGGTTTAAGACCGGCAGCAGCGCTTCGAGCGATTTGTCCGCCTCGGGTCGCCGCATGCCGCGCGGATTCGCGGCGTAATTTTTCTGCCATATCTCGAAGCGCTGCGCGTCGAGCAGCATCTGTCGAATCGCCGAAAAAGTTCCTATCAAAGCGGTCGGATAAACGCCGCCGGGCAGCGTCCGGAAAGTGACGTGCTGCGCGAAAGGCGATTTTATGACCATCGTCGAAACCGAATCGCCCGCCAGATTGATGACCGCCGATTGACCGTTGAAAATCCCGTCGCGCGAGACGCTCAGAGCGGACGTGAAACCGTTGTTGCGCTGCGTTTCAAACTGCGCCTCGCCCGCTTTTAAAGTTTCGAGCGCCGTGGTTTCGGGCTGTAATCCGTTCGGATAATTGGAATTGGATTGCGGCTGCTGCTGCGCTTGCGACTGTGGTTGTTGTCCGGGCGGGCGCGCCGGAGCTTGGAGCAAGCCGAGATTCGTGTTCGCGTCGAAAAATCCCGGATAAACCGTCAGACCGGCGCCGTCAAAAACGCGCGCGTCCGCCGGAACGCGGGCGTTTTCGCCGACCGCTTCAATCAAGCCGTCGCGAACGACGATGGTTCCGCGCTCAATCGGCGCGCCGGAAACCGTCACGATGCGCGCGTTTGTAATCGCAAACGCGCCGCCGCCCGCAGGAGTTTGCGCCGCCGCCGAAAGCGCGCAAAGCAGGATAAACGCAAAAACAGCGAGTGTGGAACGCCTGATAAGTTTTTTCATAACTTTCTTTGTTCGGAAGCTGAAAATCAGAATTGTAAATTTGTGCTTACGCAATTTATCTTACAAGGTTTCGGCGCGGAAATTCAATCGGTAAATTCCGGCTGGCTATTTACGAAACGCCGCGCCAGAGTTTAACATTAAGATATGAGCGCAGTAATTTTATTCGACGGAGTTTGTAATTTCTGCAACGGCGCGGTGAATTTTATCATCGAGCGCGACCAGCCGGGTTATTTCAAATTCGCGCCCTTGCAGTCGGAAATCGGCGAAAAGCTGCTGGCGGAAAACGGCATCGACAAAATTCAGACCGATTCGGTCGTGCTGATTGAAGACGGCAAAGTCTACACGCATTCGACCGCCGCTTTGCGAATCGCGCGCAAGCTGGACGGCGCGTGGAAATTTACTTTCGGTTTCGTCGTTGTGCCGCGTTTTATTCGCAATTTTTTCTATAGATTATTTGCGAAATACCGCTATAAAATGTTCGGCAAACAGGACGCCTGCATGCTGCCGACGCCGGAAATCCGCCAGCGTTTCCTGGCGATGAGCTGAAAACAGCGGTAAACGGTAAACGGTAAGTGGTAAGTTCGTTATTTATAAATTGCAGCTTTATCTATTGCAACTTACCGTTTACCGTTTACCACTTACCACTAGAAAACCTATGAAAGCAATCTGGAACGGCGCGGTTTTAGCCGAGAGCGACGAGACAATCGTCGTCGAAGGAAATCATTATTTTCCCGAAAATTCGATAAACAAGGAATATTTCCAGCCTTCGCAGACGCATACCGTTTGCGGCTGGAAAGGCACGGCAAGCTATTACGACGTTGTCGCAGGCGGCGCGACAAACAAAGACGCGGCGTGGTTTTACCCGACGCCGAAAGACGCGGCGAAAGAAATCGAAAATCGCGTCGCTTTTTGGAAAGGCGTCGAGGTCGTAGAGTAAAAAAAACCGGCGGCGAGCAAATGCGGGCACAATTGTCATCATCTAAAACCAGAGCGCCGGAGATTACTTTGACCCGCCATAAATTCGGCTCGGTTATATGCAATTAAAAATTATACAAATCACGCGGATTCTTTTTGTTTTAGCTTTGCTTCCGGCTTTCGCCGTTAACGTTTTATGCCAGAAAACCGGAAACGGCAGAAACGACGCGCGCTACCCGAACGAGTTAAAAGGTTTCGAGTTGATGAAAACTTCAAAGCTCTCAGCGCTCGTTCCCGGCGTTTCGACGGAGCAGGAAATAAAAAAAATAGCCGCTTTCCACGACGAATGCAAAAGTCCTTATCACGAGCTGACCAGCGCCTGCCGGTTTGACGAAAACTGGGACGTCAGCATCATTCAAACCGGCGAGGGCGACGGCTATGGCAATCTCTCCGCCGTCATGTTTTACCCGCGCCGGAGAATTCCTTTTTCAAAGATAAAATTTTCCCGGCAGTTTGAAAAATCCGCAATGGGCATCGTCCATTCGATAAACGCGAGCGAATTTATTTCCTACAGCGATAAATACGGCTTAAGTTATGTCATCGTCGACGAGTCGGGCGACGAAAAATATAAAAAAGGAGATTTATTTTACATCGAATACGGGATTCCCGAAGAGAAAAAAAGCCGGCGGTGAAATTTTTGCTGAACGCCGCGGGCTGGCGTGCGGCTCGCGTTATAAAACTCCTTTTTCAGTTGTCGTAAATAAACTTTTATTTTGCTAAAAATATGCAATCCTTAAAAACTTTGGAATATGAAAAGCTTCTCACGCTTTTCGCCGCTCG
>DATHBC010000208.1:0-2877 GCA_035296345.1 Pyrinomonadaceae bacterium
CACTTTTTCACTTTTTCACTTTTTCACTTTTAAAGCGTTTTCAAAATTTGTTCGGTCTCTTTCGCGGTTTCCTTGATGCTTTCGACGCCGTCGAGCAGTTCGTCCAATTGACCGGAAAGCTCGCTCGGCGACTGCATCGTGACAATCTGGTCTGCCAGTAACTGGAAAGAATTTTCGATGAGATTTATCTGCCCGTAAGCGATTTTCAGGTAACGGCGGATTTCCGCGACGCGCTCGATGCGCTTGTCTATGATGGCGAGATTTTTTTTGGCGAGGTCGAGCTCCAGCGCGTCGGCTTTGTCCTGGCTCGTTTCGATAAGGCTTTGCCAGTGGCGGCGCGTGTTTTCGAGCTGCTGAACGTCAATCGAAGACAGGTAATTTTCATAGCGCCAGCAGGTGACGGCTAAATCTATATAAGCGTTGACCAGATTGTGCGTTTTCGCGATTTCGCCGCGCAGCAAATCGCCCGTAAACGACGGGTTCTGCATCGCGAGCTGCTGAATCTGCTTTTCTTTTTCGATGAGCTGCATGACGCGCTGCTGCCCGCCCCGGCTCAGTTTCTGCACCTGCTCCATGCGCTTTCGCTGCTCGAATTCCAGGCGTTCCTTTTCATACATCGGGTCCCAGAGCATGCGCTGCATAAAGCGCGACTGCGAACCGTGCAGCAGCCACAAGCCTTCCAGCCCGAGCGCGGCGATGCCGATAAAAGGATTCAAAGTCAGCGCGGAAGCGAGCAGCGCGCCGCCCAGCAGCGTTAAATTATAAGGATTGGCGAAAGTGTATTTGAGATACGAAGGCTTTTCGGGAAATTTTTCTTCCGTGACGACAGCGGCATCAATGCTCGCGTCGGGCGCAAAATCATTCTCCAGCGGGGTAATCTGCTGCTGCTGGCGGCTTTGTCTCTGCTGCTGATTTTGAAACCTTTGTTTTTGCATCCACCTTTGACTTTAAGACTTGTTGTAAAGCATTTGCAACAGTTGATTTTCGACGGCGCGAAATTCCGCCGCGGATTTCAGCGTAATATCCTTGACGGGAAAATTCGGCACGTCGACCCGGTGCAGAATCTGCGCCGGTCGCTTTGACAAAACATAGCACGTATCAGCCAGATAGACGGCTTCGGAAACGTCGTGCGTGACGAAAATAATCGTGTTGTTTTCCGCTTTCGAAATCTGCAAAAGCAAACTCTGCATTCCCCACCGCGTCTGCGGGTCGAGCGCGCCGAAAGGCTCGTCCATCAAAACGACGCGCGGATTGTTTATCAGCGTCCGCGCAATCGCCACGCGCTGTTTCATCCCGCCGGAGAGGTCTTTCGGATAACGTTCGGCAAAATCCGCCAAACCGACCTGTTCGAGAATTTTCGTGGAAAGCTCGCGGCGTTTCGCCTTATCGACGCCTTGCAGCTTCAGCCCGTATTCGACGTTTTTTCTCACCGTCAGCCACGCAAAACTGGTGTAAGCCTGAAAAACCATCCCGCGGTCGCGCCCGACCGCCGTGACGGGTGTTCCGTCCACCAGAATTTCGCCTTTTGTCGGCGCGATCAAACCGGCGATTGATTTCAGAATCGTCGATTTTCCGCAGCCCGAAGGTCCGAGAAAAACGATGATTTCGCCGCAGTCCGGTTTATCGGCTATATCAAAGGAAACGTCGCGGACGGCTTCCGTTTTTTCGCCGTCGCGCCCGATGTAGGTGACGAAAAGATTTTTGACGCTCAGTTTTAACGCCGGCGTTTGAGCTTGAGCCGGCGCTTCAGCCGGAGCTGAAACCGTTGCAGTTTGTTCTTCCATAAAAAGTTCAAAGTTCAAAGCTCAAAGCTCAAAGTTTAAAGTCAGAGAAAAAATAACTTTGAACTTTAAACCTCGAACCTCGAACTTATCAAAATGTTTTCTCGCGCCAGCGAAACAGCAGATTGGAAATCGCGCGAATCAGAAAATCGGTCAGCAGACCGATGCCGCCGATGACTATCAGACCGGCAAACGACCACGAAACTTTCTGGTGCGTGCGCGCCAGCTCGACCATGTAACCGAGCCCGTGTTCGGGATTGACGGCTTCGGCTAGAATGACGTACGTCCACAAAATCGCGTTCATCACGCGGAACGAATCGAAAATGTCGGGCAGCGCGGCGGGCACTAAAACGCTTGTTACCACCTGAAATTTACTCGCGCCGAGCGTCAAAGCCGTCTGCACCAGTTCTTCCGGCACGGCGCGAATCGCAAAGACGACGACCGGCAAAAGATAGACGAAAACGCCGAGAAACAGAAACGCGATTTTCTGCGATTCGTAAATGCCGAAATACCAGATAAGCAGCGGGATAAACGCCGAAATCGGCATATAGCGAAGCGGCGCGACAATCGGCTCGAAAAAGCGATTAATCGACTCGAACGAGCCCATTAAAACGCCCAGAGGCATCGCCACCGCCGAAGCCAGCAGAAACGCCAGACCGATTCTTTTCGCCGAAATCCAAATCGAGCTTGCCAAATCGTGCTCGATAAAAAGCTGCAAAGTTCCGCGAATGACTTCGGTCGGCGTCGGCAGAGTGTCCGGGCTGACCAGGTTGCCGTAAGTCAAAAGACACCAGACGGCAATCAGCAAAATCGGCGCGACGAAGCTGATTATAAGCGCACGCGAGCGCGGGAGCGGTTGTCGAAGTTCAAACATAAAAGAGTCGAAAGTCGAGAGTCGGGAGTCGAGAGCTAAAGTCTTTTCTTTTGACTCTCGACTCCTGACTCTCGACTCTCGACTGATTTTACCTATTCATTCGTCAAAATGACCTTAATATCCGTGCGGCGATTCATCTGGCGTCCGGCTTCGCTTTCGTTCGGCGCGATTGGATTAGCCGAGCCGCGACCGATGGTTTGAAAGCGCGACGCCGGAATATTC
>DATHBC010000209.1:0-1750 GCA_035296345.1 Pyrinomonadaceae bacterium
AGTCGGCATCGGCAAGGGCAGCGTTTACCTGCATTTTGCCAGCAAGGAAGAAATCGCGCTGTCGCACATCGACCGCATCGTCGAAAGATTAAAGGAAAAGCTGCGCCGGATTGCCGCCGAAACCGATTCTTCGCCGGAAAACCGCGTGCAGCGAATGCTCGCCGCGCGCGTCCTGCATCGCTTCGACAGCGTTCAGCATTACACGGTCAGCATCAGCGATTTGCTGTCGGCGATTCGTCCGCGCCTGCTCGAACGGCGGCAGAGATATTTTGCCGAAGAAGCGCGGATTTTCGCCGGAATCATCGTCGAAGGACAAATCGCCGGAGTTTTTCAGAGCGGCGGCGACGCGCTGGAAATCGCCGAGACTTTTATGACGGCGACCAATTCCCTTCTGCCTTTGAGTCTCAGCACCGAGGAACTCGGCGAGCGCGAGGAAATCGAAGAAAAAGTCGCGCGAGTTTCCGAGCTGCTTTTAAACGGCATTTTAAAACGCGCGTAAAAATTTTATGCCCGGTCGAGCCGTAAATTTTTCTTTCCGGTCGCGCGCCCCAATTCCGGCGCGCGGCTGAGTCGAACGATTTCTCAGTATCGTTCAAAAATCAGACGTAAAATTTCAAAGTTCAAAACGTTTCATAAAAAAGAGGAGTCATAAAAAATGAAAAAATCAATCATCGCACTAGCAGCCGTCATGGTCTTCTTCGTGCTCGACTTTCACGGTCAGCCGAACGCCAATCAACCGCAGCCGGATTTGCCGATTGACGCGGCAACTAAAGCGCAAATCATCAACGACCTGACCAAAGAGCTCAACGAGTCTTACGTTTTCGCGGACGTGGCGAAAAAAATGGAGACGGACGTCAGGCAGAGACTGCAAAACAAGGAATACGATAAAATTACGAGCTCGCGCGAGTTTGCCGACAAGCTGACCGGCGATTTGCAGAGCGTAAGCAAAGACAAGCACCTGCGCGTGCGTTTTTCTTACGAAAAAATCCCCGTCCGCCAGAATAATCGCGAGCCTTCGAAGGAAGAGATGGAAAATTCCCGCCGTTACGTCCGGCAAATCAATTTCGGCTTTGAAAAAGTCGAGCGGATGCAGGGCAATATCGGCTACGTCGATTTGCGCGGATTTTCCGACGCGGAACAGGGCGTTGAAACGGTCGCGGCGGCGATGAGCTTTCTGACCAACACGGACGCTTTGATTTTCGATTTGCGGCAGAACGGCGGCGGCAGCCCGGAAATGGTGGCGCTCATCAGCTCGTATCTTTTCGGCGAGAAACCCGTCCATCTGAACAGTCTCTACTGGCGCAAAGGCGATAAAACCGAAGAATTCTGGACGAAAGCCACGGTCGCCGGCAAACGCTACGGCGAGACGAAAGACGTTTACGTTCTGACCAGCAGCCGCACTTTCTCGGCGGGCGAAGAATTTACCTACAACCTGAAGAACCTGAAACGCGCGACCATTATCGGCGAGATGACCGGCGGCGGCGCGCATCCGGGCGGAGTGTTCCGCATCAACGACCATTTCGGCGTCTTCGTCCCGTCGGGGCGCGCCATCAACCCGATCAGCAAAGCCAACTGGGAAGGCACGGGCGTCGAACCGGACGTCAAAGTCTCGAAAGAACTCGCGCTGAAAACCGCCTACGCGCTGGCTCTGAACAAAGTGGCGGAAAAAACCGCCGACGAGCAGCGCAAAAAAGGCTTGAAAGAATTAGCCGACAAAACGCTGAAGGAAATCGAGGAGATGAAAAAAGTG
>DATHBC010000210.1:0-5574 GCA_035296345.1 Pyrinomonadaceae bacterium
GCCAGCGTCTCTTATAATACAACGAATTCGACGGCGGGCAACATGACGGCTGTCAGCCGGGAGTCGATGTATAACGATGAAAAAAGCGCCGCCGGCGAGCGTTACGCCGAAATCGAGGAAAACCCATTTCTCGAAACCGCGCGCGCGCCGCTTTCGACGTTTTCGACCGACGTTGACACGGCTTCATACGCCAACGTCCGGCGCTTTCTGAATCAGGGACAGATGCCGCCGAAAGACGCCGTTCGCATCGAAGAATTAATCAATTATTTTGAATACGATTATCCGCAGCCGCAGGGCGACGCGCCGTTTTCCGTCAACACGGATGTCGCCGCCTGCCCGTGGAATAAGAAGCATAAAATCGTGCAAATCGGTTTGCAGGGCAAAAAAATCTCGCTCGACAACGCGCCGCCGTCGAATCTCGTTTTTCTGGTCGACGTTTCCGGCTCGATGAATTCGGCGGATAAGTTGCCGCTTTTGAAAGATTCGCTGCGCGTTCTGGTCAATCAACTGAAACCGCAGGACCGCGTGGCAATCGTCGTTTACGCGGGTTCCAGCGGACTAGCGCTGCCCTCGACGCCGGCGAGCAACAAAGGCGAGATTCTATCCGCTCTGAACGCCCTGGAATCGGGCGGCTCGACCAACGGCGGGCAGGGAATTCAGCTCGCTTACGGCGTCGCGCGGGAAAATTTTATCCGCGGCGGCAATAACCGCGTGATACTGGCGACGGACGGCGATTTCAACGTCGGCGTGACGAGCGACGACGAGCTGGTTCGCTTAATCGAAAACAAGCGCGAAAGCGGAATTTATCTTTCCGTGCTCGGTTTCGGCACGGGCAACACGAACGATTCGATGATGGAAAAGCTCGCCGATAAGGGAAACGGTAATTATTCCTATATCGACACCGAGGACGAAGCCCGCAAAGCACTCGGCTCGCAGGTCGCCGGAACGCTCTACACGATTGCCAAAGACGTGAAGATTCAGGTCGAATTCAACCCGGCTAAAGTCGCCGGTTATCGCTTAATCGGTTACGAAAACCGCCTGCTCGCGGCGCGGGATTTTAACGACGACCGTAGAGACGCCGGCGAAATCGGCGCGGGTCACAGCGTGACGGCGCTATACGAAATCGTCCCCGCCGGGCAGAAGGTCGAAAACGACGGCATCGAGTTGAGATATTCAAAAGTCGAGCCAGCCGAAACGCGCTTTAACGACGAGCTTTTAACCGTCAAATTGCGCTACAAAGAGCCGAAGGAATCGGAAAGCCGCCTGCTGACAATGGGCTTGCTCGACCGCGAGAGCTCGATTGAAAACGCTTCGAACAATCTGAAATTCGCGACTGCGGTCGCCGAGTTCGGTTTGCTTTTGCGCGGTTCTCGCTATAAAGGCTCGTCTAGTTTCGACAACGTTCTGAGCTTGTCGCAATCGTCGCTCGGCAACGATTTAAATAATTATCGCAGAGAGTTTATCGATTTGATCGGAAAGGCGAAGCGGCTGGCGAGAAATTAGATTGAAATGCGTAAACGCATTTCAATCGGTAAACGGTAAGTGGTAAGTTGCAGTTATACTCTAACGAACTTACCTCTTACCGGTGCTTCAGCTTTCCGATTTCGACTCGGATTTCACGGCAATAAAAGAAGCAAAACAAATAAACAAAGGGATAGATTTAACAACCACAGCGCGTCGTGGGCTGAGGTTTCGGGGCAGTCATCGTGTTTGTCTCTGAGAATCATATTTTCTTTTGTTAATCCTCCGCGTAAATCAATGTGCGAAAACAATAGAAAGACTAATTTTTCCTGACCAGTTCGGTGATTTCCTTAACCAGCAAATCCGGCTCGAAAGGTTTTGTGTGATAGTTCTGAAAACCCGAAGCGAAAGCCTTTTCCTTATTTTCGGCGGTGGTAAATGCGCTTAAAGCCAGCGCCGGAATTTTTCCGCCTTTTTCTTCGGGCAGCGCGCGGACGCGATTCAGAAATGTGTAACCGTCTTCGCCCGGCATCGCCAAATCCGAGACGATGATGTCGAAGCGACGGCTGTTGGTCAGATGTTTCATCGCTTCGGCGGCGGATTCCGCGCCCTGCACGCGCGCGCCGCATTGTTCGAGATAAAGCGCCAGAACATCGCGCGAATCCTGGTCGTCTTCGACCAGCAGAATGCTGATGTTGTCGAGCTTTAACTCGTCGGCTCTGCGCTGCGGTTTTGTTTGATTCGCTTCCTTGCCGGCGGCGGATGTTGCCGGGTCGGCGGCGGTAACGTGAAGCGGGAAGGCAACCGTAAAAGTCGCGCCGTGACCGATGCCTTCGCTATACGCTTTGACAAATCCGTTGTGTTTTTCGACCAGCGTTTTGACGATTGAAAGACCCAAGCCGAGACCGCTCTTATCGCGCGAGGTTTTTTGGTCGCCCTGCGCAAACTGGCGAAAAATATTCGGCAAAAATTCCGGAGCGATGCCCTGACCGCTGTCCTTGATGTTGACTTCTACTTTGTTTGAAGTCACCTCCATATTGATTCCGATATTTCCGCCTTCGGGCGTAAATTTCAGGGCATTGTTTAAAAGATTGGTGAAAACCTGCTGCAAACGGATAACGTCGCCGAAAACTTCGGCTGCGGTCGAATTGTAAACGAATTCGAGCGCGATTTTCTTCGATTCGGCGAGCGGCTGCTGCTGGTTGTAGATATTGTTGACGATGTCGAACAGATTCACCGGGCGCAGTTCGAGGCGGAGTTTTCCGGAAGCGACGCGTCCCATATCGACCAAATCCTCGATTAATTTCGCCTGCGATTTCGCGCTGCGCTCGATGGTTTCCAGCGCGTTTTTTCTGATTGTGTCGTCGACCTGTTTGGTCAGCAGAATTTTCGCCCAGCCGAGAATCGAGTTGAGCGGCGAGCGCAATTCGTGCGAGACAATCGCCAGAAAATAATCTTTGGCGCGGTTGGCTTCTTCGGCTTCGTCGCGCGCCTTGCGTTCGAGGTCGTAGATTTTTTTCAGTTCCTCGCTTTCCTGTTTGCGGTCGGTTATCCGGCGGACGACGCCCATCATGCTCCGCGGAAAGTTATCGTCCTTGTCGAAAAAGGTTTTTCCGCGCGCCGAAACCCATTGGATACTGCCGTCCGGACAGATGATGCGATATTCGGAATCGTAGATTTTATCGCTGTTCTGCGATTCCTGAAGCTCGCCCGCGACGCGCTCGCGGTCTTCCGGATGAACAGCGTCGATAAAATAGTTCGGCGTGATAATCTCGCTTGCCCGCAGCCCGAAAAACTCGTTGCATTTCGGAGTGGTAAAAATTTCGCCCTTAGCAAAATCCCAGAACCAGAAGCCGATGTCGGAGCTTTCGGCGGCATAGAGAAAATGCTCGCTGCGCTCTTTGTGAAGTTGGATTTCGCGGGCGCGCGGCGTTACGTCATAACCGCAGAAATAAATTTGTTTAATCTCATCGCCGGAGTCGTCCCGCTGCGGTATTAAGTGCAAATCAACGACGCGAATCTGCTGCGCCATGATTCTGAATTCAAGCTCGGAGACGGTCGTTCTGCCTTTCGCCGCCTCTTCGATGGCGACCTGCAGCTTTTCGGCGACGTAGGATTCGGACTGCCAGAAAACCGTCTCGGAAAATTTATGCCCGACCATCAGTTCCGGCTCAATCAAAGCCTCGTTTTCCTCAAAGATTTTTCCTTTCAGCTCCAGCAGAAAGCCGTCGCGGCTCAGCCAGCCGTAGAAGGCGAAAACCTTTTCGTAAGCGTTAGTCGAAGATTGTGAATGCAATCTTTTACCCGTCCTTTCCGGGGAGTTGTTTTTTTTATTATCAGTAAAAATAAACGACGATAAATTTTTTTTGGAAGCGAAACCAGACATATACTGAATTTTCAATTACAGTTAATGGAAAAACGGCGTCCCTACACAAAATTTTATTTAAAAATACGTTCAAACAGCCGCTGGCAGACGAGCTTTCGCTCAACCGAATGCAGCTTTAAATGCATTGAAAATCAACGCGAGACCTTGGCGAGGAGATTAAAGCTCTGAACCGTTTCGACCGTCTTTTTTTCGCGAAGCTCGTCTACCCAGTTCATTACGTTGTTGGAAATTTTATGGGCGATAGATTTTGAAAAGGCTTTATGATTGCTTGCCGTCGCAGTAGAAACCGTTGCCGCTTCGTTTGCACTAAGAGTATTTTTTTTGACCACCCGAACCGGAGCTTTTTTCATTTTCGTTACCTGATTGTAATAATTTTTTGTATAAAGACTCTGCCCGATGAAAGCAATCAGAATGCCAGAAGAGGAAGCTAGTAAATAGCTGATTTTTAATAATAAAATCGGAATCCGGCTCGCGCTTTTGTATGAAACCCATACATCGCTCTGAATCAATCAAATACAATATTTTAGTATGAATTACGCCCGGTCAGCTCGAAACGTCGGTAGATGCTTGCCCGGGCGTGTCTGGCATAATCATTGCTCAGCTTTGCGGCATCAAAATTTTCTGTTTTTCTCAGAAATCGAAAACTAATGCAGTGTCATGCAAGTGAAAGAAAATATTTAAGGTATTATACTGTGTTGTAGGTAGTAAGGATTCGTTTCGATTTTGGAAAACAAATTTGATGAATCAAAAAATAAAGCCGAATTAAACACAAATCAAAACAACGAAGGGCAAAACCAAAGATTTTGCTTTCTTTTCGCGTTTTGATTTTCCTTCCCCGTGCTTTTTTTCGTATTATTTTATTACAACTAAGGTTTTATTTTGACGAGGCTTTTCTTCTATGGCAAACAAGGCTCTGGTAACGGCTAACAAAGCTCTGGTAATTGACGACGATGTAGCGACTTTGGAGTTGATGCGCTTTCAGCTCGAAGCCGAAGGATTTGAAGTATCGACTGCCGAAAACGGTCAGACGGGTTTGAATTTAATCAAGGAAATTGAATTCGACATAATTCTCACCGATTTGAATCTGCCCGACATCGACGGCATCGAAATGGTAAAGCGGGCGAAGGAAACGCTGCCGGAAACCGAGATTATAATGGTGACCGGTTTCGGCTCGACCGAAAAAGCGATTGAGGCGACCAAGGCGGGAGCTTTTTACTACGTCGAAAAGCCGATTGAGTTTGAAGAATTAATCGTCCTGATTGAAAAGGCGATTGACCGCAAACGCTCGGCGGCGGAAATTCGGGAATTGCGCGGAAAGCTTTCCAATCGCAATTCTTACGAAGGCATCATCGGCGCGAGCAAGGCGATGCAGGACATTTATGAAATGATTGACGGCGTCGCCGAATCGGACGCGAATATCCTCATCCTCGGCGAATCGGGAACCGGAAAAGAAATAATCGCCAACGCCATTCACTATAAGAGCACGCGCGCGAAGAAATCTTTTATCAAGGTTAACTGCTCGGCATTGCCGAAAGAATTGATTGAATCCGAGCTTTTCGGACATACGAGAGGCGCATTTACCGGAGCGACGCAGGATAAAATCGGCTATATCGGCAGGGCGAACGGCGGCAGCCTTCTGCTGGACGAAATCGGCGAGATGCCGATTGACTTACAGCCGAAGCTTCTGCGCGTATTGCAGGACAAGGTTTATTATCGCGTCGGCAGCG
>DATHBC010000211.1:0-1555 GCA_035296345.1 Pyrinomonadaceae bacterium
GGAAGTTTTTCTCGGGTAAAAAACGCGAGTATCAGAAAAAAACTCCGATTGGCGTCGTCGCGCTCAATAAGACAAACGGCAGCGTCAACTGGATTTACACGGGCGCGAAAAATTCCATCACGAATATGGTCGTCCTGCCCGAAGAAAACGTGATGCTCGTCGGCGACGAGAAAAATATTATCGGGCTGGATTTGGCAAGCTCCGGCAAAGTCAGGGAATCTTATAAAATTCCGTTAAAGTTTAAATTCAGGCTCGGCGCGGGCGCGGTTGCCGGAAAGATTGCGAAAATCGGCTTCGGCGGCATCGGCGGCGCTTTCTCGAAAGGTCCCGACACGACGGACGAGCCGGTGGCGCTGGTGCGTCAGGAAAACGGAACGGTCGTGGCGCGCGGTCGCCAGCATCTGCTCGCGTTCGACCCGAAATCGAAACAAATCGTCTGGTCGACGAAATACGCCGCGCCGGGCGTCGAAGGCTGGCAGCAAATCGTGATGACGGCGATAACGATTGCTTCGGCGGCTGTCTCGCAGGGCTTCGAGACGTCTTACGCGAATCGCGGCGATTACAACTCGGCTTTCCGCGAAAACGATAATTTTATCAATCTGATGACGAGTTATCAGAATTTTATGGAAACTCGTTTTATGAACACCAAGCGCGTCGGAAACGTCGTTTACGTTTTAACGGACGTGAAAAGCGGCAAGGACAAAGGCGCGGGACTGGTCGGCGTCAATCTGCTGACCGGGCAGAGCGCGAGCCAGATTATGTTCAAAGACAAAACGCCGGATTACGAAGTAGACGAGGCTGCGGGCAGATTGTTCAACCTGAACAAGGGCGAGCTGGTCGCGTTTTCCATCAGCGAAAAAGCCGAGATGGAGCAGAACGGCGACGAGGAAAGCGGCGACGGCAAAGACAGGAAATAAATCTTTATCGCTTTTCAGTCTGCCGTGACGAGGCGGGCTGGCGAATGCATTCGCCAGCCCGCCTCGAATCCTGTTGCCTTTCAAATTCCGCGCGGGTTATTATCTTTACCTTAAGTTATTATCTTTACCTTAAGAGGTTAAAATTTTATGAATTGTCCGGTTTGTAATGTCGAATTGAAAATGTCCGACCGTCAGGGCGTCGAGATAGATTACTGCCCGCGCTGTCGCGGCGTCTGGCTCGACCGCGGCGAGCTCGATAAAATCATCGAGCGCTCGGAAAAGGGAGCGGAATCGTCGGAGCGCGACCGCTATGACGAGCATAATCGCCGCCAGGACGAGCACAATCGTCATCATGACGAGCATCATCGCTCCTCCGACCAGGGCTCTTATTATCCGTCGCAGCAGCCGTATAAAAAGCACAAAAAGAAAGAATCTTTTTTGAGCAATTTATTCGATTTCGATTAATGGATTCTGTCCGCGTAAATATATGAAACAAACGCCGTAAAAAGAATATTTATCCGCCGTTGAGCAGGTCGGAACGGGGATTTGATTTTTACGGCATCATCAAACGAATTGTTTTATAAACTCTAACTGAGGTTTATGGCGCGAATTTTTATATCATACCGCCGCCGCGACAG
>DATHBC010000212.1:0-2899 GCA_035296345.1 Pyrinomonadaceae bacterium
GCGAGCTGAATTAATCGAACGAGTCGCAGAGCTTCTAGCGGCGGGAAACGTCGTCGGCTGGTTTCAGGGGCGCATGGAATTCGGACCGCGCGCGCTCGGAGCGCGCTCGATTCTGGGCGACGCTCGCTCGCCGCAAATGCAGTCGCAGATGAATTTGAAAATAAAATTCCGCGAATCTTTTCGCCCGTTCGCGCCGGCGGTCGTTCGGGAAAAAGTCGCCGAATACTTTGAATTGGAAACCGATTCGCCTTATATGCTGCTGGTCGCGCCCGTCAGGGAAAGTCAGCGAACGAAAATCGGCGACGAAGATAAAAATCTGCGCGGCATCGAAAAATTGAAAACGCCGCGCTCGACGATTCCGGCGGTGACACACGTTGATTACACAGCCCGCGTCCAGACCGTCGAGCCGGAAACAAACCGTATGTTTTACGATTTATTGGAAAAGTTCGGCGCGTTGACCGGACATCCGGTTTTGATTAATACTTCGTTCAACGTGCGCGGCGAGCCGATTGTCTGCACGCCCGCCGAAGCCTTCGCCTGTTTCACCAGAACCGAAATGGATTATCTGGTCGTCGAAGATTTTTTGCTGGATAAAAAAGCGCAGCGCGAAGAATTGAAAATCGCGGCGCGGGATTGGCAGAAGGAATTCCCGTTAGATTAGGCTGAAGGCGGAAGCCCGCGCGTCGGCAAGGGCGCAGAGAGATTTGGGATTTGGGAATGCGGATTGCTGATTTGCCGTTAGCTAAAGTTCAAATCCCAAATCCTAAATCCGAAATCCCAAATCGTTTCCGCCCTTGCTGACGCGCGGGCTTCCGCCTCGATTGATTTCGCGCCGACTTAAAATATATGCAAAACGGTTTAGCTGAACCGACCCGAGAGCAAGCCCGAAAAACCGCGCTCGTCGTCGCCGTCGTTTTAATTTTAATCGCCGCGTTCGGCTGGTATCGCGGGCGAATGACGCTCGCCTACGCGGTCGGCGCGGCGGCTTTGATTTTGATTTTCAACGGACTGTTCGTGCCGCCGCTCGCCAAATTTTTTCACGTCTGGTGGATGCGTCTCGCCTTTGCGCTCGGATATGTAAACAGCCGAATTTTGCTGACGGTAATTTATTTTCTCGTCTTTTTGCCGTACGGTCTGGTTTCGCGTCTGTTCAGGCGCGACCCGCTGCGCCGCCGCGCCGCGAAAGCGGAAAGCTACTGGATTCCGCGCGAGAAGACGCGGCAGGCGAAAGAGCAGTTTGAAAGAATGTTTTAAATAAGTGTAAAGTTAGAGAGATGAAAAGATTTTCCCTGCTGCGCGAGTTCTGGCTGTTCTTCCGGCAGAACAAAAAATATTGGCTGCTGCCGATGATTCTGATTCTGGTCGCCATCGGCGGCTTGCTGATTTTCGCTCAGTCGTCCGCGCTCGCCCCGTTTATTTATTCGCTGTTCTAGCATTGTCGGAACGGCGATAAACGATGCGCCCGCCGACAATCGCGGCGACCGGCGCGCCGGTAAAGCTCCAGCCGTCGAACGGGGAATTTTTCGATTTCGATTTCGTTTCGGCGACGCGATAAGTCCATTTCAAATCCGGGTCGAGAATCGTCACGTCGGCAATCGAGCCGGCTTTTAAAGTGCCGCGATTTTTTAAATTAAAAATCCGCGCCGGATTAGTCGAAAACAATTCGACCAGCCTTTGCAAATCTATAGTTCCCGTATGAACTAATTTTTCAAACGCCAGCCCGACCGCCGTTTCCAAGCCGGTGATGCCGAACGGCGCGCGGTCGAATTCCAGGTTTTTCTCGTCGGCGTGATGCGGCGCGTGGTCGGTCGCAATCGCGTCAATCGTGCCGTCTTTTAAGGCTTCGAGAATCGCGTCCAGATGCTGGCGCGAGCGCAGCGGCGGCGACATTTTCGTGTTCGTGTCGTAGCCTTCAACCGATTCGTCGGTGAGCGAAAAATGATGCGGCGCGACCTCGCACGTGACGTTTAAGCCTTTCGCTTTCGCTTGTCTGACGGCTTCGAGCGAGCCTCTGGTCGAGATGTGCGCGATGTGAATTTTCGCGCCCGTCGTCTCGGCTAAAAGAACGTCGCGCACGGCGTCCAAATCTTCGGCGAGCGCGGGCATTCCTTTTAGACCCAAAAGCAGAGACATTCTGCCCTCGTGCATTACGCCGCCCGCCGAAAGGGATTTATCTTCGCAATGGTCGACGACCGTTAAATCGAAATCCTTCGCGTATTCCAGCGCGCGGCGCATCATTCCCGCGTTCGGAACGGGGCGACCGTCGTCGGAAACGGCGACGATTCCGGCGGTTTTCATCTCGCCCATTTCGGCAAGCTCCGCGCCGTCCGAAGCTTTCGTAATCGCGCCTATCGGGAAAACATTGGCGTATCCGGCGCGGTTCGACTGTTCGATAATAAACCGCGTAATCGCCGCGTTATCGTTAATCGGCGCGGTGTTCGGCATGCAGCAGACGCTCGTAAAACCGCCGACCGCCGCGCACTCCGCGCCCGTCGCAATCGTCTCTTTATATTCCTGTCCCGTCTCGCGCAGGTGCGCGTGCAAGTCGATAAATCAGGGCGCGACCAGCAATCCGGTCGCGTCGAAAACTTCGGCGTCGGCGGGCGCAGGCTCGCCGTGTCTTAACCAGCCGGTTACTTTTCCGTCTTCGATTAAAACGTTCATTCCGGTATTTTCACCGGCTGCGGGGTCGATTAAATGACCGTTGGCGATTAAAAGTTTCATCAGTAAATATTAAAAATCAAGCATGTAAGCAACCATAAAGCCTTCGTTGGCGGCACAAAAATTTTTGAAATTAATTACTTTGTTAATTTCTTTTTCCGACATTACGGTTAGCTCATCAAAGTGGTCTTGTAAAGATTTTATGATTTTATCAACGTGATGAGGCTGTAGTAAAAAA
>DATHBC010000213.1:0-1782 GCA_035296345.1 Pyrinomonadaceae bacterium
GAAAACTCGAAATTCATAGCTAATCCCGCATTCCGCACTCCGCATTCCGCATTCCGCATTTTAGAAGTTTTCCGCTTTTTAAAACTTTGCGTTACAATTTCGGTTAATGAGGAGAAACAACAGATGAAAGCGCAATTAAAAAATTTTATCGAACAAATCGGCAAAGACGCGGTCGCCATCATTCCGGCGGCGCACGAAACGACGCGCAGCTACGACACGGAGCACAAGTTCCGGCAGGATTCGGATTTTCTGTATCTGACCGGATTTCCCGAGCCGGACGCGATTGCCGTCATTAATCCGTCGAGCAAAAAAAATCCGTATACATTGTTTGTCCGCCCGCGCAATCCGGAAATGGAGACGTGGTACGGCAGGCGCGAGGGCACGGAAGGCGCGGTGAAAAATTACGGCGCGTCGAAGGCTCTGCCAATCGAAAAATTCGAGCAGGAATTGCCGAAGCTGCTGGACGGCGTTGAAAAGCTTTACTACCGTTTCGGCGTGGATAATAAGCTTGATTTGCAGATTTTGCAGTATCTTTCCGGTCAGCGGTTTCGTCGTCTGAAAACCGCCTATCCGCCGCACACGATTGTCGACCCGACCATTCTGATTCACGAAATGCGTTTGCACAAAACGCCCGAGGAAGTCGAATTGATGCAGACCAGCGCAACAATCGCCGCCGAAGCGCACATTCTGGCGATGCGGAGCGTGAAGCCGGGAATGAACGAATATCAGGTCGAGTCCTTGATGGAATCTTACATGCGGCATCACGGCGCGAGCGGCGTGGCGTATAACTCCATCATCGGCGGCGGCGTTAACGCCTGCATTCTGCATTACGTCGAAAACAACTGCCCGCTGCAGGACGGCGATTTGATTTTGATTGACGCCGGCGCGGAATACAAGGGCTACGCCTCGGACATCACGCGCACTTTTCCCGTCAACGGGCGTTTTACGAAACCGCAGCGCGAAGTTTACGACGTCGTTCTCGACGTGCAGCTGCAATGCGTCGAAGCGACGAAAAAAGGCAACACCATCAAACAGCGTCAGGAGCTTTCAATCGAGCTTCTCACCGAAGGAATGAAAAAGCTCGGTCTGCTGAAAGGCAAGACCAAAGACCTTATTAAAAAGAAAAAGTTCATGAAATATTACATGCACGGCGTCGGTCATTATCTCGGCATGGACGTGCACGACGCCGGACGCTATTTCACCGAGCAGCGGGCGAAAAACTCGCGCCCGTTTGCGCCGGGAATGGTGCTGACGGTCGAGCCGGGACTTTACATTCCGCCCGATGATAAAGACGCGCCGGCGAAATATCGCGGCATCGGCATCCGCATCGAAGACGACGTGCTGGTCACGGCAGAAGGAAACGTCAACCTGACGGCGAAAGTGCCGAAAGAAGCCGAAGCCATCGAAGAACTGATGAACTCGGCGAAAGCGGCGAGCGCCGCGAAATAATCAATAAACCCGAAAGAAATTGCGCCCGCTCGAAAGAAGGCGCAATTTCTTTTATCAAAGCAAATGCAATTTTTCGAAGAACTCGGCAAAAATCTTCCCGCGCTTTTCAGCGCGCTGCTCGTCGCCGTCCTTTTCATTCAATCCGGACTCGACAAAGTCTTCGACTGGCGCGGCAATCTCGACTGGCTGACCGGGCATTTCGCCAAAACCTTCCTGCGCGGAACGGTTCCGCCGATGCTCGCCGCCATCACCCTGATGGAATTAGCCACCGGCTTCCTGAGCGCCGCCGGAATCGTCTATTTTCTCGCCGCCGGCTCGACCGTTTTAATATTT
>DATHBC010000214.1:0-3647 GCA_035296345.1 Pyrinomonadaceae bacterium
GGCAGATTTTGCCGCCGCCGCTGCCAATCCGCAGGCGAGAGCGAAAATGGACGCAATGTTTCGGCTGATGGCGCAAATCGGCGCGTCGGATTTACATTTGTCGGTCAGTATGCCGCCGCTGGTTCGCAAAGACGGCAGGATTCAGCCGCTGCGCGCGGACGAAGCCGCCATCACGCCGGACGTCATGCGCCAATTGTTGACTTCGATTATGCCCGCGAAAAACCAGGAAGAATTTGCGCAGCGCAACGATTCCGATTTCGCCTACGAGATTCCGGACCTGGCACGTTTTCGCGCCAATATTTTTATGGACAGAAAAGGAATGGGCGGAGTTTTTCGCATCATTCCGACAAAAATCCTAACCGCCGAACAGCTCGGACTTTCGCCCGCGATTATGCACCTGTGCGAATTGTCGAAAGGCTTGGTCGTCGTGACGGGTCCGACCGGTTCGGGAAAATCCACGACGCTCTGCGCAATGATTGACAGCATCAACAAACGGCGCGAAGAACACATCATCACCATCGAAGACCCGATTGAATTCACGCACGATAACCAGAGATGCCTGGTCAACCAGCGTGAAGTTCACAATCACACCGACAGCTTTAAAGACGCTCTGCGCGCCGCCCTGCGCGAAGACCCGGACATTCTTCTGGTCGGCGAAATGCGCGATTTGGAGACGATTTCGATTGCGATGGAAACGGCTGAAACCGGTCACCTCGTTTTCGGAACGCTGCACACGACGACCGCCGCTTCGACCGTCGACCGCATCATCGACCAGTTCCCCGCCGACCGCCAGCAGCAGATTCGCGTGATGCTTTCGGAATCGCTCAAAGGCGTTATCGCCCAGACGCTTTTGCCGAAAAAAGGCGGCGGGCGGGTTGCCGCGCTGGAAGTTTTGATTGTCACGCCGGCGATTTCAAATCTGATTCGTGAAGGCAAAACTTATCAGATTCCTTCAGCGATGCAGACCGGCAGACAGCACGGCATGGTCATGCTTAACGACGCCCTCTTCGGGCTGGTGCAGAAAGGCTTGGTCGAGCCGGCGGACGCTTTCATCAAAGCGATTGATAAAGCCGGATTCGAATCGCTTTTGCAGCGAAACGGGTTCCGGCTTTAGCTTAAAGGCGAAAACAGTTTGTAAAATGCGGAATGCGGAACGCGGAATGAGGAATTGCAATTCTTATATTCCGCATTCCTCATTCCGCGTTCCGCATTTTACAAACTGTTTTCATCCTTTAAAAAAATATATCCTTTTCGCCGGAAACTCATTATAATATGACCGCTTTTTCCAAAATCAATCCGAACTGTTAAAAAAATATGACTCCTGAAAATTCTTCCCAGACTCGTTTCGGCGATATTGCTTTGTGTCTGTCCGGCGGCGGTTACCGGGCGGCGGCGTATGCGCTCGGCACAATCGACATGCTCGACGAGCTGGATTTGCGGCGGGACGTAAAGCTTTTTTCCACCGTTTCCGGCGGCAGTTTTACCGGAATGACTTATGCGGCGTGGCTCGGCGAAGGCAAAACTTACGGGCGGTTTTACGGCGATTTCTATAATTTTCTGGAAAAGACGAACTGCATCGACAAGGCGCTGGACGACCTTTACGATACGCCCTCGCCGTCGGGCTCGACCGATTTAAGCCTGATTCGCTCCGCCGCCAAATCTTATGCCGATTCGCTTTTTAAAGACCGGACTTTTAAAGAATTGCAGGAAAACGCGGCTGACGGCGAGCCATTCAGAGAATTGATTTTCAACACGACCGAGTTTCGCCGCGGCAATTCGTTTCGCTTTCGCGCCAGCTCGAACCCGGACGCTTTTATCGGCAACCAGATTTTTGCCGTGCCGCCGGCGGTAGCGGCGGAAGTTCGCCTGGCGGACATCGTCGCCGCTTCGTCGTGTTTTCCCGGCGCGTTCGAGCCGCTTCGGTTTCCCGACGATTTCCACTGGACGAGCACTCTCGAAAACGTCCGCGAGGATTTAAAAAAAGACGTAAAAAACCCGGTCACCGGAAAAACATATAAAAACGGATTCAACGGCGCGGACGGCGATTTCGTTTCCGTGCCTTTAATGGACGGCGGAATCTACGATAATCAGGGTATTTCGAGCGCGGTTTTAGCTGACGCCAGCCGCACGTTCGGTCTGTTTTTAATCACCGACACGAGCCAGCGAGACGAAGCGATATTGAGCTTTGCGACGAGCGACGCGCGGCGCGGCTGGCTGACGATGAACACCGTGTTCTGGTTTGCGGTCGCGCTTTTTGTTTCGGCAATCATTAACGTCTGCCTTCTCGCATATTATTTTCTCGGCGCTTTCTATTCGCACCGGACGCCGTGGTTCGAGCTGGTGCTCTTTTTCATCGCGCCCGTTTTTTTCTCGCTCGTCAACGTCGGGATTTTGATTTGGCTTTACCGGGTGTTTCTGCAAATAAAAAGCATCACCGTGGCGGGAGCGAAGTTTCGGATTTGGTATATTCTCAAGGAACTGACGCTGCCCGATTTTATAGAATTATTAAAGGCGCGATTCAGCTCGCTTTCGGCGATGACCGGCAATGTTTTTATGAAACACGCGCGGCAGATGGAATTTAACGACATTATGAGTGACCCGCAGCGCGCCCGGCTCGTTTCGTTTAATCTGATTTACGATTTGAACCCGTCGAAATCGCGCGCCGATTTGTGGAAACTGGCTCCGGATTTAAAGCCGACCGACGAGCTGGTCGAAATCTCTAAAACGTCCGAGGCAATGCAGACGACGCTCTGGATCGACAAAAAAGATTTGGACACATTAATCGTCTGCGGGCAGGCGACCTGCTGCTTCTCGCTCCTGAAATACCTCTGGCGCAGATGGCAAATCGAGAGCGAGGAAGCTCAAAAAAGTTCTTTGCCCGAAGTTCCGAAGCCTGACAATCCCGCCTCGCCGTTTTATGAAATCTACGGGAAGCTGCTCGCAAAATGGCTGGAATTAAAAGCGAATCCGCAAGTTTTTCTGAATCGAAAACGGACTGAGGCGGAAGCCCGCGCGTGAGCAAGGGCGGAGAAAACGCAAATTTAAAGTGCAAAATGCAAAATAGAATTTGCTTCTTCATTTTGCATTTTGCACTTTAAATTTGATGCCGCCCTTGCTCACGCGCGGGCTTCTGCCTCGTTATTTCTCGTAAGGCTTAATCTGCTCGGCGATTTTCGATTTGTCGCCGACGACGACGATTGTCATACGGTTTTCCTGCAAATATTTATTCGCCATTTCCTGCACGTCTTTCGGCGTGACGGCGACGAGTTTTTGCACGTATGTGTCGAGATAGTTTTTGTCCAGCTCGTTGTAGTTCATGCTTTCGAGCTGCGCGATGACGCCGGTGCGCGTCGAGTTTTGCAAAACGTAGATGCCGACCAGATAATTTTTGATGCCGTTCAGCTCGGTTTCGCTCGGCGGCTCCTTACGCAGGCGTTCGATTTCGTAAAGAATTTCCTTGATTGAAGCGCCGGTCGATTCGGTCGTGACGTCCGCCGATTCAATCCAGTAGCCGGTTTTAAAGCGATTCCAGACAAAGCTGCCCGGCGAATACGTATAGCCTTTGTTTTCGCGAATGTTCGACGTGATGCGCGAGCCGAAAGAGCTGCCCAGAAGCGAATCCATCACGGTGAATTTCACGAAATCCT
>DATHBC010000215.1:0-2594 GCA_035296345.1 Pyrinomonadaceae bacterium
GTTTGTTTAATTAATTAACTGATGAAGATAATCCTGTTTTTAATATTTTGTCTGTGTTTGACTGGCTGTAGTTTTAATGAAACGCCGGACGAAGATAAGCAAATGCAAAAATACGGTCAGAAAGTTTCGTATGCGAGTGGAAAAGAACTTATATTTCCGGATTTTACGATTAAATTCGTCGGAAAACGCGAAGCAAAAATCTCGAACGACTGGCTGTTTCCCCAAAAAATGACTTTTTACGATTTTGAGGCGGCGAAAGGCGAAACCAGGCAAACGATTTCATGGTCAAGCGGAACGGGCGACATCGGACCGACGTTTTTTGAAATCGACGGCGGCAGTTACGTTCTGGAACTTTCGCAATCGGACATTCTCAAATCTTTAGAGGAAGGCTTTTTGGTAATTTGGATAAAAGACGATTATGAAGATTCCGTCAGAAAGGTTAAGAATCTTAAGCGAAAAATATAAAATCCGTCGTTTTCGGATTTCGGTTAAGCAGCAGATAAAAATAAATTGAGCGATAATTTTTCAGAATTTGATTTAAAAATGACGCGCCGGGCTTTGGAACTGGCGGCGCAGGGCATCGGGCAGGTTTCTCCGAGTCCGCTGGTCGGCTGCGTGATTGTTTCGGAAAGCGGAAAAGTGGTCGGCGAAGGCGCGTATATTTATGAGAATCTGACGCACGCGGAAGTGCTGGCGTTGAATCAGGCGAACGGGCGCGGGGCGGGCGGGACGGCTTATGTTTCGCTTGAGCCTCACGCTCACCGGGGCAGAACCGCGCCCTGCACCGAGGCGTTGATAAACGCGGGAATAAAACGGGTTGTCGCGGCGATTGAAGACCCGAACCCGCTGGTTTCGGGAAAAGGTTTCGAGCAGTTGCGCAAAAACGGGATTGAGGTTGTGACGGGAATTCTGGCGGAGGAAGCGGCGCGGCTGAACGAGAAATTTTGTCACTGGCACAGGACGAAAAGACCTTTTGTGCATTTGAAAATGGCGATTTCGCTGGACGGTCGCATTGCCACGCGAACGGGCGATTCGCGCTGGATTACGGGCGAGGAATCGCGGGCGAAAGCGCACGAGCTGCGGCATGAATACGACGCGATTCTGGTCGGCGCGAACACGGTCGCGGTCGATAATCCCAGTCTGACCGACCGGAGCGGAAAAAAACGACGGCGTCCGCTGGTGCGCGTCGTGCTGGATAATTCTTTGAAAATTCCGCTCGTTTCAAATCTGGCGCAGACCGCCGGAGAAATTCCGACACTGGTTTTTACCGATAGTCAGGACGCGGAGACAATCACGGATTTACGCAATGAAGGCGTCGAGGTCTTGCAGATTGCCGAAGGCGCGAGGAATTTGCAGGGCGTTTTGTATGAACTGGGAAAGCGCGATTTGCAAAGCGTTTTGATTGAAGGCGGAGCGCGCGTCAGCGGCGCGTTTTACGACGCGAAACTGATTGATAAAATCTCGTTTTTCATCGCGCCAATCGTTATCGGCGGCGAAGACGCGCCGACGGCAATCGGCGGTTACGGCGCGTCGCGGCTGTCGGGCGCGATGCGGCTGGAAAAGGTCAAAACGATAAAACGCGGCGAAGATTTGGAAGTGACCGGCTATCCGTTTTACAAAGATTAGCCGGAAGCACGCCGTTCGGAAATACGCCGAGGGGCGAAAAAACAGGCAAAATAATTTTTTTCATCACACGCCGCCGATTTGCCTTGCCTTTCCTTCCGCGAATCATTTTAAAGGGCAGAAGTTTCGGCTTCAGGTATACTGCGGCACGTCCAGCGGAAGTCCTTTGCTCATTAATTGTTTGTTCGTTTTGTTGGGAATATTGCTTCGCGTAGTCTTCGGCGCAGCCGCTCCGCCTCCGCCCGCGGTATGAATATCCTTAACGATAGGTTTTTCAGGAAATTCGAGTTTGACGTGCATAGCTTCGTGAAAAGCTATGATTGCGCCGAGCGCGCCCGCTTCCGCATCGCCCTTAAAACCGCTGTAATACACTTCGGCTAAAGCGCCAGCCGGAGTTTTAACGGCAGCTCCGGCTGAAGTCAAATGACCGTTATTGTAGGTCTGGGCTTTTCCGCTGTCGGGATTATCACGAAAATAGATGATTATTTCGCCTTTTTTTATCTCGCCGAGCGCCCCGTCCCAACTGACGCTTACATCGTTATA
This sequence comes from Pyrinomonadaceae bacterium, assembly GCA_035296345.1. GTDB lineage: Bacteria > Acidobacteriota > Blastocatellia > Pyrinomonadales > Pyrinomonadaceae > JALZHR01. Next base: position 2,167 of record DATHBC010000215.1, read on the forward strand.
TTGTGTTTTGTTCTCCGCAATGACGCTCTTGAAAAACTCCTGAAGCTTAAACCTGACGGAATTTTTTACTCCATCGTTCCAATCTTTGTCATAAACGCGGTCAACGAGAAATACGTGATATTGTTCATCATCAGCCATAGAAATGTCTCCTCTGATGATGGACGCTGCAGCAACGAAAATTTGCCGTATTGCTTACGGAGTCATAAACCCCAGATTCGTCGTGGGGAAATTCGCCAGATTCGGAAAAACTTCGGGTCTGTCTTCGTCCGGCAGACCGAACCATTTCGCTAAAGTCGCGGCGTATTGTTCAACTGAAGTCGTCGGAATCCAGCGCCCGCGCGCGCTTGTGCCGCTGTCGGCGTCGTCGGGACCGTTAAAGGCGAGCGTCGGATACGGCGTGCCGTTCGATGTGTTTACGCCGTAAAAAT
>DATHBC010000216.1:0-2597 GCA_035296345.1 Pyrinomonadaceae bacterium
CGGATTTCGCGGAATTTCCCGTTTGTTTTATCCGCTTCCGGCGGGTAAAAAGCCAAAACGTATGAGGACGTGATTTCTTCGGCGAGCGCGCGGAAAAGCGGCTCGAAATCTCTCTCGGTCGCGTAGAAGGTTTTGCCGCCCGTCCTTTCAATCAAGCCGCTCGCTTCGAGCGGCGTCAGCAGCGGTTTTCTCGTGCCCTGCAGGCGCGAATACGAAGGCAGAATTACCGAATAAACCGTGGTTTCGGCATTATTGGCGCGTTCGATGACGGTTTTCGGCGAAACCGTGTCGCCGACCGGAAAGCCGTCGGTTATCAAAATTACGGCGCGTTTCATCAGTTTATTATTGCGCGTCTCCGGCGCTTTTTTTCTGAGCATGCGGATGGCGTCGTCGGTCGCGTCGTAGGCGTGCGTGGAAAGCCCGTCCTGGTCTCTTAAAAGCTTCTCGAAAGTTTTTTCCAGTTTTTCGCGCTTGTTCGTAAGTGATTGCAGCGTCTTGACTTCCATCCCGAAAGTCATCACGGCGAAATAAGATTGATAATCGGCGAGGCGTTCGACGAATTTCTGCATCGCGTCGCGCAGGCGGACGAGCTCATCGCGCGTCATACTGCCGGAAACGTCGAGCGCGAAGACGATGGAAAGCGGACGGCTTTCGTCGCGCCGGCGCAGCGGCTCAAAAAAGTCGATTTTTCTTTCCACGCCGTCTTCAAAAACTCTGAAATCTCCGGCTTCCAGCCCGCGCACGGGCTTTCCGTCCTTGTCCGTGACGCTTATCTCAAAGGCGACTACCTCGGTTTCGACGCGGATTACATCGTCCTGCGCCCTGGCAGTAAGCAGTGAGCAGCAAGCCGTGAGCAGCAAGAGAATAATGGCGCGCAGATGCTGCGCAAAAGCGAAACGCCTGACGCTCGAATTTTGAATTTCGAATAACACTTTCCGCATATTATAAGTCTTTTTCCGGCAAAGCAAAGTTTTTTGCTTCATATGAGAGATTTTGCGGGCGCTTTTCGTTGTCGGAATCTTTTGCGGCGCGGAGCCGGATTCGTTCATTCTGATTCGATTATATCAATTTGACCGCTCAATTTGAACGAAAATTATTGCTTCGGAATTCAGCCTGCTTTCGAAATCAATAATTACCTCGCTTATTTTACACGCGCGCGCGCGGCACGAGATTTGTTATACATTTTGCGGCTTTGTGCCGTAGGACAAAGGCTTTTCAGAAGAACTATTTGAGATGCCCGCAGGTTTTTTCCGCAAAAAAGAGCTATTTCGGTTTCTGAACAAATGTCTAAAAAATCAGATAGGGAAGTAAAATCAGTGAAACAATTCGACATCTCCGAATACAGAAGTCCCACGAGAATTCTGGGCGGCGTGCTGCTCGCTTTGAGCGCGGCGGCGGTCGGCTTCACCGTCTACGGCTGTTTTTCTTTCGCCTTTCTGCACTTAATCATTCTGGGCGTGACGATGATTGTGGCGGCGCTCGCCAATCAATACCGGTTTAAGATTCCGAAAACGCAGTTGACGATTTCGCCGCGCAAGGTTTTTGTTTTCTGGGCGACGATTTGGCTCGGCGCGCCGGGCGGCGTTTTGCTCAGCCTGGTTTCTTCCGGCGTTCGCTACCGGACGACGAAAAACAAAGTCAAATGGCTCTACGGAATTTTGATTCACACGGTGGCGACCTTTGTCGCGGCTCAGGCTTTTTATCTTTTCCTGCGCCAGTTTGCGGGTTTCGGCGGCTGGAACGTCGCCGACAATCAGATTAATGCGGGATGGTTTCTGCTAGCCTGCGCGCTGATGATTTCGACGCATTATCTGCTGACGACCGTTTGCAGCTCCGCGCTGCTGGCGATTGAGAGCGAAGAGGACGGTTTCAGAAACATCTGGAAAAAAAGATACGCGCGCACCATTGCCAATTACCTGGTGGCTTTTGCCGCGCTGCTGGCGCTGCATCTTTCCTTCCGTCATTTCGGCGTCGATTTCGGACTGGTCGTGCTGCCGACGGCTATTCTCGGTCATCTGGCGTATAGAATTCACCTCCAGCGACTGGCGCAGAAAACCAGAGAAATCACGGAAGCCAGCCGCATCCATCTGGCGACGGTCGAAGCTTTGGCGACGGCGATTGACGCGCGCGACCAGGTCGGCATCGGTCACGTGCGCCGGACGCAGATTTACGCCGTCGGCATCGGCGAAATTTTAGGCTTAACGGAAAAGGAAATTAACGCTCTGCGCACGGGCGCGCTCCTGCACGACATCGGAAAGCTCGCCGTGCCCGACCATATTTTGAACAAGCCCGGGCATCTGACGCCAGCCGAGATGGAAAAAATGAAAATTCACGCCTCGGTCGGCGCGTCGATTCTCGAAGACGTGAAATTTGATTGCCCGGTCGTGGCGACCGTCAAATATCATCACGAAGCGTGGGACGGAAGCGGCTATCCGGAAGGCTTGAAAAAAGAAAATATTCCGCTGACGGCGCGGATTCTCTCTATCGCCGACGCTTACGATTCGTTGCGCGGCGCGCGCCCGTTCCGCCCGGCGATTTCGCGCGACGAAGCGCGCAAGTCGCTGCTCGCGGAATCCGGAACGCGGTTCGACCCGAAG
>DATHBC010000217.1:0-4590 GCA_035296345.1 Pyrinomonadaceae bacterium
GGAAGGAGATAAAATGCTGACGATTGAAGGAACATATAAAAACGGACAGGTCGTTTTGGAAGAAACGCCGACTGATGTTGTTGAAGCAAAGGTTCTGGTCACTTTTCTCGATACCAAAGAAATTGATTTGGCGGAACGCGGCATTAATCAGGAACAGGCAGCGGAGCTAAGAGCCAAGTTCGGTGCGATAACAGAAGACTGGAACAGACCTGAAATGGATATTTACGATGTTGATTAGACGCGGCGACGTTGTGCGCGTTCTTTTTCCCAATTCGAATCTTGTTTCATCAAAGCGTCGTCCCGCTCTGGTCGTGCAGGCAGATAATTTAAATACGGATATACCGCAAATTCTGCTGGCGCTGATAACAAGCAATATGAATCGCGCCGGGCATTCGTCAAGAGTTGAAGTTTTTATAGGTTCGATTGAAGGAAGAGCATCCGGTTTGAGATTGGATTCGGTGATCATGACGGATAATATCGTGACCGTGCTGGAATCTGCAATAGATTCGATTCTAGGCAGATTACCGAATATGAATAAAGTCGACGACGCATTAAAACATAGTTTCGGATTAAAATAGTTAAAGATGAACAATACAACCAACGAAGCAACACTGACGACCTCGCTCCCGACAATCGACGTTTCGGGAATCCTGGAAAACGAGCCGCCCGAGGTGAAATCGGCGAAGGCTCTGGCGATGCGCTATCGTCTGCCGTATATCGACCTTTTGCCGCCGGACAAAAAATCGCCGATTGATTACGAGGTGCTGGCGGGCATTCCGGTCGAGATGATGCTGCGCAATCATTTCGTGCCGCTCAGAAGAGAAGGCAGAAATCTGCACGTGGCGATGGCTGACCCGACGAATCTGGAGCAGCTCGATGAACTGGAAAACGCGCTGAACGTGCGCATCGTGCCGTATGTCTCGACGCTCGGAGCCATCGAAGTCATTTTGAAAAAAGGCGACGCGACGCAGCGCGTTTTGCAGGAAGCCGCCTCGACTTTTAAAATCTCGCTCGTCAAGGAAACCGACCAGGGCGAGGAGGTTTTAGACCTCGACCGTCTGGCGTCGGATTCGGATATGTCGCCGATTATCAAATTGGTCGACACGATTATCTACAACGCGATGGAATCGCGCGCTTCCGATATTCACATCGAAGCCGGCGACCGCGACGTGAGCGTTAAATTCCGCATCGACGGCGCGCTGTATCAAAAGGTCGACCCGATTGATATTACTTATCACCAGACTTTGATTTCGCGCATCAAGGTGATGTCCGAACTCGATATTGCCGAACGCCGGATTCCGCAGGACGGTCGTTTTCGCGTCCGTTACAAAGGCAGAACGGTCGATTTCCGCGTTTCGATTCTGCCGTCGGCTTACGGCGAAAACTGCGTGATTCGTATTCTCGATAAAGAGCAGATTTCCGAGGAATTTAAAAATCTGAGCCTCGAAGTCGTCGGCTTCGACCCGGAAGATTTAAAACATTTTCGCGTTTACATCAAAGAGCCTTACGGGATGGTTCTGGTGACGGGTCCGACGGGTTCGGGCAAAACGACGACGCTCTACGGCGCTTTAAACGAAATCCGCAACATCGAAGATAAAATTATCACCATCGAAGACCCGGTCGAATACCAGCTTCACGGCATTATGCAGATTCCGGTCAACGAGAAAAAAGGCTTGACCTTTGCTCGGGGCTTGCGCTCGATTCTGCGTCACGACCCCGATAAAATCATGGTCGGCGAAATCCGCGACGAGGAAACGGCGCAGATTGCCATCCAGTCGGCGCTGACCGGTCACCTTGTTTTTACGACCGTCCACGCCAACAACGTGATCGACGTTATCGGGCGTTTTATCAATATGGGCGTCGAGCCGTATAACTTCGTTTCCGCGCTCAACTGCGTGCTGGCGCAGCGTCTGGTCAGAAAGCTTTGTGCCACCTGCAAACGCGCTTACCAGCCGAACGAGGAAGAATTGCGCGATTCGGGCTTGCGTCCCGAAGCGCTCGCCGACAAGCACGTTTTTATGAGCGTCGGCTGCGACGCCTGCAATCACACGGGCTATCGCGGCAGAACGGCGATTCACGAGCTGCTGGATATGTCCGACACGATTCGCGAGATGATTGTCGAGCGGCGACCGGGGTCGGAAATTCGCCGGCAGGCGGAAAAAGAAGGCTTGGCTTCCCTGAGAGATTCGGCGCTGAAAAAAGTTTACGCCGGACTGACGACTTTATACGAGATTAACCGCGTCACCTTTGTCGAAGAAGTTCGATAAAAGGGTTCCAGGTTCAAGGTTTAAAGTTCAAAGCCGAGCCATCAAGCCCGACCTTGAACTTTAAACCTCGAACTTTAAACCTTGAGCTTTGAACTCAAACCCGTTTGCTTTTTTTTCGCAATCGGTTGAAAATTAAGGTCATAAGTTTTCTCAGCCGCCCGCTTTTCACGTGAAAACTTTTGAAACTTTGCAAACGGCACGGCGTGTAAAAATCTGAGACATACGACGCAGCCTTTTGGCATCTAACGATAAGACGAAAAATTAATTTTTCCTGATTAAAAATATGAAAATTCCTGCTTACTTTCGTTACAGCATAAGTTTTGTTCTGTTGCTTTGCCTGCTTGCGCCGACTGCCGTTCTGGCTTTCGGCGACGGCAAAAAACATTTTAAAGAAGGCATGAAAGCCGAAGTCGCCGAGCAATGGGACAAGGCTGTCGAAGAATTTGCGCTCGCTATCGCGGAAAATCCCAAAAACGCCGAATACCGGCTGCATTATACACGCGCTTTGTTTAACGCCTCGCAGATGTATATGAAGCGCGGCAACACGCTGGCGGAAGAAAAGGATTACGCGGGCGCATACCTGGCTTATCGCAAATCCTACGCCTATGACCCGGTCAACGAGCTGGCGAAAGCGCAGATGGAAAAAATGCTGCGCCTGCAGGAAGCGCTGGATAACCCGAACAGAACGGAAGCGGGCGGCGGCAATATCATGTCGGGCGTGAAGACTATCCCGACCGGCTTTCCGGTTCCGGCGGCGACGCCCGATCTGATGCCGCAGAGATTGGAACAAAGAGTCGACGAGATTCACCCGAACGGCATCGATTTGCAATTGCTCATCAAAAAACTGGCGAAACATCTGGATTTGAACGTCTTGTTCGACTCGGAAACTTTCCGCCAGAACGCCGACCGCAAAGTCAAAATCGAATTATACGACGTGACTCCGGCGAGAGCGCTCGATTACGTCTTTTTGCAAGAAGGATTATTTTTCCAGCGCGTCGGACCGCGCACGATTCTGGTCGCCAACCAGACCAACCGTCAGAGATTTCAGCAACTGGTTCTGCGCACGTTTTATCTGGCAAACGCCGACCCGGCGGAAGTGGCGAAAGTCGTGCAGGCGGCTATCCCCGTCCAGCCCGGCAGACCGCAGACGATTCCGCTGATTGACAAGGCGACCAACAGTTTGACGATTCGCGACACGGAAGAAAACATCAAGATTATCGGTAAATTAATCCGCTCGCTCGACAAAGACCGCGCCGAAGTCGTGATGGACGTCAACATTTACGAAGTTTCCAAAACGGATTTGCTGCGGCTCGGAAACCAAATCGGCAACGAAGCTCAGTTGAGCAATCTGGCTATTTCAACTCCGGGAACAATACTGGCGAAGGGAGTTGCCGGCACGATTCCGGCGGCAATCAGAAACGCTAACCCGCTCAGCCTGGCTGCGGGAATTTTGCTTCCGTCATCGACGCTTTCGGCTTTTCAGAGTAAAGGCAACACCAGATTGCTGGCTTCGACGCAGGTTCACGCTTTCAACAACGAGAAATCGACCGCCAAAATCGGTCAGCGCGTTCCGGTCAGAAGCGCGAGTTACGTCAACACCGGTAATAACGTCGGCAACAACGGAACAATCGCCGACGTTATCACCTACGAGCAGACGGGCTTGACGCTCGAATTCGAGCCGTTGATTTTCCCGAATCAGGACGTGCAGGTGAAAATGTCGATTACTTCCAGAGACATCGGTCCGACATCCGGCGTCAACGGAAACCCGATTTTCGGCGAAAGAGAAATCAAAGGCTCGGCGAGAATCCAGAATAACCGCACGCTGCTCCTGGCGAGCGTCGCCCAGAACCGCGAAGAACGCGGAAAAGCCGGATTGCCGCTGCTCGGATTAATCCCGATTATCGGCAGACTGTTTGCCACGCCGACCAAAAACGACAGTCAGATCGACATCGTGATTGCCGTCACGCCGCGCGTTCTGCGCGCGCCGGTAATTCTGCCGGAAGATGAAGCCGAACGCCCGACCGGAAGTATCGCGACGCCGACCAACAGCTCGCTCGAAGCGATGATTATTCAGGAAGAACGTGAGGAACAGCTCGCTAACGCGCGCCGCCAGGGAAATACGGCAAACGTTCAGTTGCCCGACCAGAAAGTCGTCGAAGTGCCGCAGTATGTGAAATCGAGCAATACTACTACCACGACGCCGGCAACAACGACCGCCACAACGGAAACGACTCAGGCGCAGCAGAATCCGACGGCGGTGACGACCGACGCCAATAAAGCGCCGACGGCTGAAAACAGGACGGCGGAAAATCCGATTGTCCGG
>DATHBC010000218.1:0-6951 GCA_035296345.1 Pyrinomonadaceae bacterium
TGGATTTATTTCTGGCTGCACGAGCGGATTTTGATTACGGCGGCGGTGATTTTTATATTGCTGGCGGCGCTCGCCTTTATAAATCTGAGTTTAAAAGGCGCAAATACAATCGCGGAAACGTGGCTCGTCCGCATCCCGTTCGGCATCTATTTCGGCTGGGTGACGGCGGCGGCGATTCTTAACGCCGCTGTGGCTTTGGTTTTCGCCGGCGTCGAATCATCACGGGCGACGGGAACGATTTGGGCTTGCGTTTTAATCGCGGTCGCCGCGGCTTTAGGCGTTTTGATTCGCTGGAAGCTCTCGCTGGCGATTTACGCTTTGACCGTCGCGTGGGCTCTGACGGCGATTGCGGTCAAACAAAGCGGCAAAACTTTAATCGTCACTTTTTGCGCGTTCGGCGTAATCGCTTTGCTGCTTGCCTTTTTTACGCCGTTTCTGCGGCTCGACGAGTCGAAATGAACAACGGAAAAATCTGCGTTTCGGTTTGCGCCGAAACAGCCGACGAATTGATTGAACGGATAAAACGCGCCGAAGAATCGGCGGACGTTATCGAGGTTCGTTTTGATTGTTTGGACATCGGAGAAGTTCAAAAAGCGATTAATTATCTTTCCAAAATAAAAAGCCGGTTTCTCGTTACTTTTCGCCCGCAGGAACAAGGCGGAAAGCGCGATTTAACCATGCGCCGGAGACTAAAATTCTGGGAAGCATTTTTATGGAGCAATAAAACAGAGAATTTTTTAGTCGATTTTGAATTTGATTTGGATTCGGCTCTAAATCTCGAAAAAGCGAAGAAGATTGTTTCATTGCACGATTTTTCGGATTCGCCGAAAAACCTGTCGGCAAGCTATGAAGTATTGGCAGGCTGCAAAGCCGATATTCTAAAAATCGCCGTCCAAACCGCCGACATCACCGATTCAATCGCCGTCTGGAAACTGCTGGAAAAAGCCAAAGCGGAAAACAAAAAAATCATCCCGATTGCGATGGGCGAGAGCGGCAAATGGACGCGGATTCTCGGCTTGGCGCACGGCGCTTTTATGACTTACGCCGCGCTTGAAACCGGCAGCGAAACCGCGCCCGGGCAGATTTCGGCGCAGGATTTGACGGAAGTTTACCGCGTCAGGGAATTAAACGAGGAAACCGAGATTTACGGCATCGTCGGCGGAAATACCGGCTATTCGATGTCGCCTTACATTCATAACGCGGCGTTTAAATTTCACAATTTGAACGCGGTTTTCGTTCCTTTGCAGGTTAAAAATCCGGGCGAGTTCATAAGGCGGATGGTCAAACGGGAAACGCGCGAAATCCGTTTGAATTTCAGAGGCTTCGCCGTCACGATTCCGCACAAGCAGAGCATCATCGAATATCTGGATTCTGCGGACGAAACGGCGCGCAGAATCGGCGCGGTCAACACCGTCAAAATCGAAAACGGTAGGCTTTCCGGCTCCAACACCGACGCGCAGGGATTTATAGAGCCTCTCGAAAACGTTTTCGGCGATTTACGACACGCCCGAGTCGCCGTCGTCGGCGCGGGCGGCGCGAGCCGCGCCGTCTGCTGCGCGCTGAAAAACTCTGGCGCGGAAGTTACCGTCTTTGCGCGGGATTTGGCGAAAGCCGAACGACTAAAAACGGATTTCGATGTTCGAATCGAACAGCTTTCCTTAGAAAAAAGCTACAAGGATTTCGACATCCTGGTCAACGCCACACCGCTCGGAACAAAAGGCGAGCTGGAAAACGAAACTCCCGCATTTGCCTCGCAGATAGAAAACCTCAAGCTCGTCTACGATTTAATTTACAATCCGTTTGAAACTAAACTAATGCGGGAAGCGAAAAAAGTTTTCGTTCCCGTGCTCGGCGGCTTGTCGATGCTCATAGCGCAGGCAGCGGCGCAGCAGAAAATCTGGACGGGAATCGACGCCCCGATGCAGGAAATGAGCGCGGCGGCTTTGCGGAGATTACGATAAACCAAAAGGCAGATACACGATAATATTTTCAAATTCAACTTCAAAGCTGCATAAAATAATCATTTCCAGTTCATTTATCGCCTGCCCAATCGGCATATGTTGGGGAACAATAATCAGCCCCGACATTTTTTCGCCTCGGCGAATTCTTTCCTTCGCAAATTCCGTCATCGTATTGACGTCATGAGATATTATTACGCGATTTTCTTCCGCCGCGCGCTGCAGGTGACTTGTATCTTGTTCCTCACCAATTTTGAGCTGCTGAGTAGTTACATCATCCAAACCGGGAATGCGCTTTCTTAGACCGCGCAAAATCCGGTGGTTGAAATCGTGGTCAAAAAATAATCGCAGCATATGAGAAGTCTACAATATACTGCGATAAAAAATTTGTCCGACAAGAAATTTTGGAGTTGTCTGTAAATCAGAAAGGATTATTTTTTTCTATCTTTCCATCTTTCCAGAACCTTCTGGCGTAAATCTTCGCTTCGTTGTCGATAGCCGGGCATTGATTCTATTTCTTTTTTAATTTCTTCGGCTTCCTTTTCGCGTTTCGCCAGATATTTTTCGATTTTATCTTTGTGAGTTAAATAATAAGCGATTATCGAATAAATATCGGCAATCGTGTATTTGTCCGAAGGAAAAGCATCGAAAATTTCTTCAGGACATTCGCCGCGTTTATGCGCATTAACAATCATATCAATCAGCAAGCGAGTGCCTTTGACGCGAATCGAGCCGTCTTCCCAAAGCGTGAGCGGAACTTGTTGTGTTGTTTCTAAAATCATTCTAAAACTTTTGAGTGAACTAAGTGTTTAAATTGCTAACCAATAGAATACATTATGATGAGATAAATATGCACCAGAAAAGTGCGTATACGCACTTTTCTGGTGCATATACGCACACAATTTGTGACCAATGTCTGATATTCTTTTACTAAATGAACGAACGATACAGCCGCCAGATTTTGTTTCGCGAAATCGGCAGGGAAGGTCAGGAAAAGCTTTTAAATTCCCGCGTTTTGCTGGTCGGGTGCGGCGCGCTCGGGGCTTCGCACGCGGAAACGCTGGCGCGGGCGGGCGTCGGATTTTTGCGCATTGTCGACCGCGATTTTGTCGAATTGACCAATCTGCAAAGGCAGACTTTGTATAGCGAAGCGGACGCGCGCGCGCGCTTGCCGAAAGCGGTTGCGGCGCGCAAAAGAATCGGGGAAATCAATTCGGAAATCCAGACCGAAGCGATTGTCGCGGACGTAAATCGTTCAAACGTCGAAAGTTTTATCCGAGATTGCGACTTGGTTCTGGACGGAACGGACAATTTTCAGATTCGTTATTTGATAAACGACGCGTGCGTGAAATTGAAGAAAATCTGGATTTACGGCGCGGCGGTGTCGGCTTACGGCGCGACGATGACGGTGATTCCGAACGAGACGCCGTGCCTGCGCTGTATTTTCGAGGAAATGCCGGGCGCGGGCAGCGCGCCGACGTGCGATACGGCAGGCGTGATTCAACCGATTATCGCCGGCGTCTCGGCGATTCAAACGACCGAAGCGCTGAAAATTTTAACCGGAAATTTCGCTTCTTTGCACCAATCTTTAATTCAAATCGACGTCTGGCAGAACGATTGGCGAAAAATCAAGCTCGGAAAGCCGGGCGCGGATTGCAAAACGTGCGGGCTGCGGGATTTTGAATTTCTCGACGCGGAGAATGCGGAGTTTTCCGCCGTTTTGTGCGGGCGCGACGCCGTCCAGATTCAGCCGCCGCAGCCGACCCGGATTGATTTGTTCGATTTAAAAGAGAAGCTTAAAAATCTCGGCGCGGACGTGAAACAAAACGAATATTTGCTGCGTCTGACGATTGACGATTACGAGCTGACCGTTTTTCGCGACGCCCGCGCCATCATTCGCGGAACCGACGACACGGCGCTCGCTCGCTCGCTGTACGCGCGATTTATCGGAGGCTGACGAATGAATATCATTCTGGAAACGGAAAGACTCGTCCTGCGCGAGTGGACGCTTGCCGACGCCGCGGCGCTGTTTGAAATCTGCGCCGACGCCGAAGTAATGCTCTACCTCGGCACGGGCAAGCCTTACAAAACGATTGACGAAGCCGAAAAATTTCTGCTGTGGGCGACCGAGTATCAAAAGCAGAACGGTTTCTGCCGCTGGGCGGTCGTCGAAAAATCGAGCGGGAAAGTCATCGGAAGCTGCGGTTTCGCTCATCCGCACGGCACGCCGGAAGTCGAACTAGGCTATTTGCTCGACCGCGCGGCTTGGGGAAAGGGTTTTGCGACCGAAGCGGCGCGGGCTTGTCTGAATTACGGTTTCGAGAAATTAGGGTTTCGTGAAATAATCGCTATTACCGATTTGGAAAATACAGCCTCGCAGAGAGTTTTGGAGAAAATCGGTTTCGCTCGAAGAGGCATCGAAAAGCTCGACGGCGAAGATAATTTAATCTATTTAGCAAGAAGGGTTTAAGAATAATCTGAATGAATAAAATTTACGGTTTATTATTATTTGCGGCTTTGTTTGCGCTGAACGCGAGCGCGGGCGAGCCGGCGATTTGGACGGTCGACACGCGGGCGGAAATTCTGCGCGGCGACGCGCGCGGCGTTTCCGTGACGGACACCGGCGCGGTGACGCTCGCGCCGAAACTCAACCGCGTTTTCGATACGACGCAGTCTTACGTCTGGTCGAGCGCCGTCGATAACTCCGGAAACGTCTATCTCGGAACGGGCAACGACGGGAGAATTTTTAAGGTTGACGCCGGCGGAAAAGGCGCGCTTTTTACGGATTTAGCCGAGCTGGACGTTTCGGCGCTGGCAATCGGCAGAAGCGGCGAGCTTTACGCCGGAACCTCGCCGGACGGAAAAGTTTATCGCATCGACGCGACGGGAAAGGCGGAAGTTTTTTTCGATTCAAACGATAAATACGTCTGGTCGCTGGCGGTTTTAAATGACGGCAGCCTGGCGGTCGGAACGGGCGAAAACGGCAAAATTTACCGCGTGAAATCGGCAAACGCCGCGCCGGAAGCGTCCCTGCTTTTCGATACGAGCGAGACTCATATTATTTCGATGGCGGTCGACCGGCAGGGAAATCTTTACGCCGGAACGGACGCGAACGGTCTGGTGATTCGCTTTGCGCCGGACGGAAAACCGTTTGCGCTGCTCGATTCGCCTTTGCGCGAGATTCACAGCCTGTCGGTCGGCGCGGACGGCTCGGTTTACGCGCTGGCTTTGAGCGATTCGGCTTCGGCTTCAAAACAGACGCCGACGACCGTCACCGGACAAACTTCGGACGGCGTGACCGTGACGGCAACCGTCGTCTCGACCGAAGCGGCGCAGACCGAGCAGACCGCCGCGAAAAGCCGCTATGACTTAGCCGGCGCGAAATCAGCCGTCTACCGCATTTTGCCTGACGGCGGAAACGATATTATCTGGAGCTCGTCGAGCGTCACCGGATTTTCGCTTCACGCGCAGCAGACCGGGAACGGCGTGCTTTTGGGAACTTCCGACAAAGGCAGGATTTACAGCATCACGAACGACGGGCGCGAGACGCTCGTTCTGCAATCGGGCGAGGGTCAGATTTCGACCATCAAATCGGACGGCAATCGTCTTTTCGCCACTTCGAGCAATCAGGGCAGACTTTACAGCTTCGGCGGCGAAACTCTGGCGCAAGGGACGTATGAATCGTCCGTTCGCGATGCGAAAGCCGTCGCGCTGTGGGGCAGAATCTGGTGGCGTTCGACCGGATTTGTAACTTTGCAGACGCGCACCGGAAACACCGAAAAACCGGACGAAACCTGGAGCGAGTGGAGCGCGACTTTAAGCGATGCAAAAGGCTCGGCGATTTCCAGCCCGAAGGCGAGATTTCTGCAATGGCGGGCGATTTTAAACGACGCTAATTTGGCTGACGGCGCGACGCCGTCTTTAAACGAAGTCAACGTTTCGTATCTGCCGCGCAACATCGCGCCGGAAATTCTTTCGATTCAGGTGCAACCGACCAACCTCGGGCTGGCGGCGAATCCGGCGATTCCCGTCGACCCGAATATCGAAAGCTCCGGTTTAAATCCGAGCGTTTTCGGCGTCGTCGCGCAGCAGGTTCCGCCGCGCCGCATCTACCAGCGCGGCGCGCGCGCCTTGCAGTGGACGGCGGAAGACCGCAACGGCGACCGGCTCGAATACGCGGTTTATTACAGGGAAGCCAGTGATGCGAATTTTAAATTATTAAAAGACGGCTTGCGCGATAATTTTTACACGATTGACGGCTTGTCGCTGGCTGACGGGCGCTACGTTTTCAGAATCACCGTCACCGATGCGCCTTCGAATCCGGCGGGGCAGAGCCTTTCCGGCGAAAGAACCAGCGAGGCGGTCGATATTGACAATTCAGCTCCGACGGTCGCCGCGGTCGGCGCGCCGCAGGTCGCGGGCGGACGGGCTCGATTGACGTTTGAAGCGACCGACGCGGCGAGCTTTATCACCCGCGCCGAATACAGCATCGACGGCGGCGACTGGCAGACGATTTACGCCGAAGACGGAATCTCGGACGCGCCGCGCGAGCGTTATACGGTGGAAATTCCGCTCAAAACCGGGGCGGCGGGCGAAATTTCCGTTACCTTGCGCGTCTTTGACGCCAACGGAAACGCGGGCAACGCGCGCGCCGTCGTGAGAAGATAAAGCGAGATAAAAGGGAAAAGGTAAAAGGCAAAAGCCGGGAAAGAACCTGTTTTTTTCTTTCACTTTTGCCTTTTACTTTTTGCTTTTCGCCTTAATCTCATGCTTTATGTCCCAAAATCGTTTACAAAACTACGATTTCGTATGAAGATTGCGGAAAACGTAGAATATTAAAATTGAATCAAATCCTGTGAAAGTCGCTGGAACAGCTTGATTTTATGCTAAGTGAAGGTGAAAACTTTTTCTGGCATCGCGTTTGCGTGATAAATGGCGGACGCAATCTCCCTTGCGCGTAATACTCAGGGAAAAGGATGAAACAGCCGTGATG
>DATHBC010000219.1:0-9589 GCA_035296345.1 Pyrinomonadaceae bacterium
GAATCTGAAAAAAGCCCTGCAAGCCGCCGTCGAAGAGGCGGAAAAATTCTCTGCCGGCGAGCGGCAAATCCTCCTCGTTTCCGACGCGAACCCGACTCTGGAAACCGCTAAAACGCAGGAAATCGAAAAAGTTTTCGACAATGGACGCGTCAAATTTTTCGCCTTTGCGCTCGGCGCGGACGCGAATGAAAACCTGCTCAAAAATCTAGCCGCCAAAACCCGCGGCTATTTCGAGCAGGCGCGCGAGACCGAAGACATCGCGCCCAGGCTGAAAATTTTTCTCGACAAAATCGGCGCGACCGACATTTCAAATTTCAAGCTCGCCGACGACGCGAATTTTTACGAAGTCTATTCTCTGGCGGGCGAAAATTCTTTTTTCGGTTCCAGCTTCGCCTTTGTCGGGCGCTACAGGAAGCCGCAGACGCAGGTCGTAAATTTTTCAGCGCTCTACGGCGCAGAGGCGATAAATCTGGCGCGCGAGACGAATTTTCCGGAATTTGACGCGGCGCACGCGCACCTGCCGCGCGTCTGGGCGCGAGCGAAAGCGAGTGCGCTTTTGCAGTCGATGAACCGCGACGGCGAGCGCGAGGATTATATCGCGGAAATCATCCGTCTTTCCGAAAAATACAAATTCGTCACCCCTTACACGGCTTTTTTAGCCGCGCCGCGCGCCCTTTTGCGCCCGCGCCTGATTCAGCCGGGCGACCCGGTGATTCGCGTCCGAACCGACGAATCAATCCGCGAAGTTTTCGCCGTGCTGCCTTTCGGCGAGACTTTGCCGCTCGAATTTCTGGAATCGGAAAAAGTCTGGGAAACCAGATTTCTCGCGCCCGCGTGGATGGCGGACGGCACGTACAAATGCCGCCTGCTTTTGACCGATAAAAACGGCAACGGCTATCAGGAGGAAAAAACTTTCGTCGTCGACAGCCGCGCGCCGCGCGTAAAAATCAATCTCGAACGGCAGTCGTTCCGGGCGGGCGAAACAATCGATTTAAAAGTCTCGGCTGACAGCGACACGAATCGCCTGCACGCGCGGCTTTACGGCGCAAAACCCGTCAGGCTCGCCTGGTCGAACCGGGAAAAATCGAACGTCGGCGCGCTGCAAATTCCCGAAAATCTGGCTTCCGGAAAATATACGCTGACCGTGACGGCGGAAGATTTCGCGCACAATCACACGACCGAAGAAGTGCGGATTGAGGTGATCGGAAAATGAAACGGAGAAATTTAAGAGAAACGCGGAATGCGGAATGCGGAACGCGGAATTTGCCGCTCGGCACGCGGCGTTCGGTGTCCGGCGCTTTTCACCGTCTGCGCCGGTCGGCGTTTATCTGCGGCGTTTTTCTGTTTTTATCCTTTTTGTTTCCCGGCGACAGCGCACCCTTGCTGACGCGCGGGTTTCTGCCTCTTTCGCAGAAGGCTTCAGCCGGTGATTTGCAGGACGAAATCGAAAAGGCGCTTTACACGCGGCAGGAATTTTTCGGCGCTGAGGCGATTGTGCCTTTGCCGACCGCCGAGGCGAGAGAAAATCTGGCGCGTCTGGACGAAAATTTTCCGGGCAATGCGGAGATTTTATCGAAGCTGGCGGAGCTCGATGAAAAGCTCGGAAAATTCGGCGAGGCGGAAGCGAATCTGAACCGCCTGGCGGAAATGGACGCGGCAAGGCTGGAAAATTTAGCGATGTTTTATCAACGCCGCGCGCAGTTTGAAAAGGAAGCCGAAGTTTTGCGAAAAATTCTTTTGACGACCGCCGCCGAAAATCGCGCCGCGTATTTTGAAAAACTGATTGATACGGCGCGGCTGCACGATTTGCGGGAATATTCAAAACCGGAGTTTTACGCCGAGGTGGCGCAGGAAAATCCCGGCGTTTTCGGGATTTTTCAGAAGCTGGCGGAAAAGCTCTCGGAAGAAAAAAATTACGATGAAGCCTTGAAATTCCTGCGCGCGGCGCGGGCGCAGTTTCCCGACCGGGAAAGCGTTTTACTGGCGAAAGAAATCGAAATCCTGCTCGAAACAAACCGGGCGGGCGAAGCCGAGAAAGTTTACGCGGCGGCGTTTAATCCGTTTTGGTCTGCGGACGAGGCGCGAAATTTTTACGAGTTTCTGAGCCGCCGCGACCGCCTGCGCGCGTACGGCGCGGAGCTTCGAGCAAAATTTCGGCAAAATCCGGCTGATTTTGACGTCGCTATCCGGCTCGCCGTCTACCGGCAATACGATTACCGATACGAAAACGATTCTGTGACGCCGATAATTTTAAAGCTCGAAAAGGCGAAAAAAAACTGGACGACCGGCGAGCTGGTCACCGCGACGCGGCTTTTGCTGCGGGCAAACGAGGGCGAAACGGCTTCGCGTTTTCTCTACACGCTTTTCCTGCGCGAGGATTTCCGGGCTGGCGGCGAATTTCGCGCGCAGATTTTGTACCAGCTTTTCCAGATGTTTTCCGACGCGGGAAATCGTCGGCTGCCGCTCACGCGAGGAGATTTGAGATTTTACTCGGAGGCGGCGCGCGCCGACACCAGCCCGGGAATCGCGACCGGAATTCTCTCACTGATTTTCGCGGACGCCCGCCCGCAGCAAAAGCTCGACCGGCAGGAAGGCGACGCGACCAAATATTTTAATCGCGCCGCCGCGTATCGCATTTTCGAGGAATACAAAAAAGAGTTTCCGACCTCGCCCGAACTGGCGCAGATGTACCTGGACGTCGTGCGGCTTTACGCGCCGACCAAAGAACCGGAAATCGCCGAAAAAGCTTTGAGCGAATTTGCCGCAAGATACGCGGATTCGATTGATTTTCCCGCGTCGGCTTTGAAATTAGCCGACGCGCTGGCGGCGACCGGGCAGCCGGAAAAGGAACGCGCCGTTTATCAGCAGGCGATGGATTATCTCGGCAAACAAAACAAACCGCTCGCGCCCGCGATGAGCTTCCGCGCCGCTTTTTCAAATCCGGCGGAGACGCAAAACGTCCGTTCCGGCTCAAGCCGCAACACCGGCATCAACATCCCGGCGACGCAGCCGACGCCGAGCCCCGATTATTATTATCCGGGCAAAAACGAAGGCGTTCTGCGCGATTACCTGGCGCAGAAAGAAGACGGCAGCGAAATTACCTACGCGGAAATACTGGAAAGAATGGTCGCCTCGCTCGCGCGGGAAAAGAAAACGACGGAAATTCTGGAGCTTTATTCGTCGGAAATCGCGAAATACCCGGACGAAGAATGGCTTTACGCGCAGCGTTTGACGTGGCTCGAAAAAACCGATTTTGTCGAAGAACAATTGAAAGTTTATCAAACTGCGCTGGCGCGTTTTCAGTCGCGCAACTGGCAGGACAAGCTGGCGCGCTGGTTTCTGCGGCGACAGCGCAGCGAAGATTTCGCGGCTTTTTCCGAGGATTTAGCCGGAAAATTAAACGACGCGGAAATCCAATCGTACCTGGCGCAATTCGTTGACGGATACGTTTCCTCGCCTGCCGAGTTCGAAAAGCATCTGTATCTGAAGCTTTACGAAACGGCGCGCAGGCGTTTTCCGCACAATATGTCTTTCGTCAATGGATTGCTGCGTTTTTATACGGCGAACCGGATGCCGGAAGACTGGCGCAGGCTTTCCGCCGAATATTATTTTGAATCGAGCGAAATCCGCAAAATTTTTCTCGACGATTTGGCGGCGAAAGGCGAGTTGAGAAATTACCTGCAAAAGGCTGCAAGCGGCGGCGATAGCGTGATTTACGAGCTTTTTCGCGCCGACGCCGCGGTTCGCCTGTCGAATTATGAAAACGCGATTGAGGCTTATCGAAAGCTGAACCGGATTTATCCGAACACGCCGGAATTTTCCGCGCGCCTCGTAAATTTCACGCGCTCGTTCGGACAAAAAAATCGCGAGCTTTTGACGGAAGCGGCAAGTGTTTCGAAAGCGCAGGCGGATTTTCTGCCCGCTTCAGCCGCGCACCGGACGCAGGCGGGCGAGATTTTTGCCGAGCTCGGCGATTACGCAAAAGCCCGCGAAGAATGGGAAAAACTGTCCGCCACGGCGAAAGGCAGCCGCGAGACTTACCTCGACGCCGCGACCGTCTACTGGGATTATTTTCAATACGACGACGCGCTCGGAACGATAAAAACCCTGCGCGAAAAATTTGCGGACGAGACGCTTTACGCTTTTGAAGCGGGCGCGATTCTGGAAGCGATGCACCAGCCGCAGAAAGCCGTCGCCGAATACGTCAAGGCGCTCGGCACGCCCGCAGACGAAGAAACCGGTGGCGTTTCAGCGCAAAAATACAGGGCGAAAAAGCGTCTGGCAAATCTTTTTGCCCGCGAGACAAAGGAAAAAGAAACGGCGAAAAACGATTTCGGGCAAATGGTCGAAACGGCGTATTTGAATGAAAGCTCGAAACTTAAGGACGCTTCGTTTCTGGCTTTGGGCTACGCGGAATTTCTCTCCCGAATCAAACAAAAGGCGCAAGCCGAAAACGTCTTGAACCGCGCGATTCGCCGGAGCCGCAACGCGGAATTTCTGGAAGCGGCGCGCGATTTTTACGCTGCCGGGGAAATCCCGTCCGGCGAGCGCGCGGCTCTGCGGCGGCTCGCCGAAACGAGCGACAGCCCGCGCCGGGAAATTTCTTATCACCTGCAACTGGCGGAAAGCTTTGAACGGGGCGGCGAGCGCGAAGCTGCCAAATCCGTCCTGGCGCGACTCGCGCAAAAGTTTCCGACAAATTTCGGCGTTCTGACGGAAACGTCCGATTTTTACCGGCGGCTCGGCTTTGAAAACGAATCAATCGCGATTCTGCAAAACGCCGTTGCGCGCGGGCGCGGCGCGTATCGCACGCGGCTGGCGCAGAAGCTTTCAAAGCGTCTGATTCAGAGCGACCGGCTCGATTCCGCCGAGCGGATTCTGTCGGCGCTGCACGACGAACAAAAATCGGACGCGGAAATTTTTCGCGAGCTGGCGGGCATTTACGTGCGAACGGGAAAGCCCGACCGATTGCGAAAAATTTTCGGCGAAACCGTCGCCGCGCTTAAGGAAAACGCGCGCGAGCAGCAGTATTACGAGACCGAGATTGCCGAATTGCGCGGGCGGATGATTGACGCTTTCACGCGCCTGAATGATTATCAATCGGCGATTGAGCAGCACATCGAAATCATCAACCGCGAGCCGGAGAACGCGGCGCTGACCGAAACGGCAATCGCCTACGCCGAGCGTTACGGCGGCGCGGAGACGCTTTTGAATTATTATCTGAAAACCAGCGCCGAAGCCTTTAAAAATTATCGCTGGAACATGGTGCTGGCGCGCATCTACGCGGCTCGCGAGGATTGGGAAAACGCGGCGAAAAATTACCGCGCGGCAATCGACAATCAGCCCGGAATGGTCGAGCTTTACCTGGCGCTCGCCGACGTCGAAACCGGAAGAAACAATTTCGACGAAGCCTTTAAAAATCTGGACACGGTTCTGGAACTGACCAACGGCGAAGCGCAATACGTCAGAAGGAAAATCGAAATTCTAAAAAAAGCCGGGCGTTTTAAAGAAATCGAAGCCGAAAAAGCGAAATTGCCCGTCGAGGAAGCAGGAAAAAAGAACGCTCCCGTCGACCGGTTTGCCCAAGCGCGAAAGCTGCAAAACACCGAAAAGGAGACGGCGCGCAGGCTTTACCGCGAAGCGTTTGAAAAACTGCTGGAAAATCCGCTCGACAACAGCGGCGGCGAATTCAAGGCGTCGAACATCACGGCTTACGTGCAGTCGATGCGCGACGAGGAACCGCTGAATCAAATCAGCGAGAGGCTCTGGCTGCTGCGCGAAAAATTAATCGCCGCCGCGGCAGGAGCAAAAGACAATTCGATTGAAACGGGCGAAGCGCGAAAACGTCTGTCGACGCTGGACGGCGCGCTCGTTGAAGCCGTCGGCGACGCGGCGAAATCGGTCGCCACGGACGAAGAGCTCGCCGCCCTGCACGCGGATTTGAAACGGCGAATCGAGGACGTTTCGCTCGCGTCAGACCGTCATCAAATCGCCTGGCTCGTTCAGGATTTGAGCCGCCGCGCCCGCTTTGGCGATTTGGAAGAAATGATTTTGCTCAAAAAACTGGATGAACTGCCGACCGACGGGCAGCTTCACCTGCAAAATCTTTTGGGCTTTTACAACGAGCGCGGCGCATATCAAAAAGCTTTCGACGCGCTGGAAAAATACGGCGGCGATAATCCGGCGCTGAAAGCGGAAACGGCGCGCGCGGCGGGCAATCACGAAAAAGAGCTGGCGGCGCTGCGCGAGATTTACTGGAAAAAAGACGAAAAAATCGGGGCTTCAAACGACGCGAATGTCGCGCGTTACTTGGAAATTCTTTACAGCCGGGGCGGCGGCGCAGAATTAAAATCGCTGACCGAAACATCTTCCGCCCATCAGCTTCAGCTCGTCAATTTCCTGCTCGGCAAAGGCGAGCGCGAGCTGGCGCATGCGGCAATCGAAAACGCGAATCTGACCGAAGCGTGGAAAATCTCCCGCCACGCCGAAACGTCTCTCGCCTTAAAAGAATTTGACGAAAACGCCGAATGTTATTTTTGCGACGCACTGCAATTCGCCGTCATCGGCAGCCAAATCGAGCAAAAGCCCGACAAAAAGCGTTTTCTGATAAACGACGACTGGTTTCGCCTGACGCGCGAATACGGCGAATGGCTCGATGAAAAAATCGCCGCGCAGAATGCCGCTGCCGCCGACGCAAATCAATCGAAAGACGCGGCGGAAAGCCGAAAATATCTCGCCGCGCTGATTGAAAACTACCCGCGCAGCCCGCTCGAACAGGCAAAGCTCGGCGATTATTACATGCTGCGCCGAAATCAGCCGGAAAAGGCGATAGAGCATTTTCGAATGGCGGTCGAAATCAACGAAGAAGACGAAACGAACTGGTCGAAACTAGGCGCGGCTTACCAGGCGGCGGGCGAAAAAGACCGGGCGCGGGACTGCTGGCGGAAGGCTCTGGAAAAAGGCGAAGAAACCGCCGCGCTGGCGCATTTCCGCGTTTTGCAGACGTACGGCTTGAACGCCGAAGCGAGAGAAAATCTGTCGCCGCTGATCATTGAATACCTGCGAAACCGCAACGCCGATTCGTCCGAAGATTTTCAAAATCTGATTCGCCTGATTGCCGCGTCTTTCAAAGACGAAACGGAAAAGGCGGCGTATTTTCGCCGGATTCTGAAAGAGCGCCCGTCGGACACTTCGCTTGCCGAAATGCTCGTCGGCGAATCCTTGCTCGGGAAAAATCAGCAGGGCGAATTTTACGGGTTGTTAATCGCTCGCGGCGACAGTATCGGCAGTTACGATTACGACTACGAATTCAAGTCCGTGCTGCACAGAGTCTGGGCGGTTGAAGACGCCGAATCCGTCTACGAGCAGGAAAACGATTATCAAACGGAGGAGCCGGAAAGCGAGCGATTGGAACGACAGAAAAAATATCTCGAATTTCTCGTCGCGCAGCGCGAAAACGCCGCCGCGGGACAATTAATCGCGGAAATCGAAAAAAGTCTCGCGCGGCGATACGCCCGCCCGCCGTGGCTGCAAGCCGCGAAAATGCAGATTGAAATCCGCGCGGGAAAATTCGATTTTAAGGAAGCCGAGCGTTTTATCGGCATCAATGCCGGCGACTTTGTAACGGAAATAAAACCGCCGAGCGTCGAGCGATTTAACGACGTTCTGCGAGTCCTGCGCGAGGAAAACCGCGAGGCGGAAGCCGTGCGGATTTCCGAAGCCTTTTTCGCCCGCAATCTCGCGCTCGGACAATTCGGCGCGGCTAATTTCACAGGTCTGGCGCGGGTCTTTTTTCAAAAAGGCGACGCGGAAAAAGCCGTTCGCCTGCTGCAATTGATGATTGACGCGGCGGCGGACGACGGAGCAAAAAAGGAAACGGCTCTGGCGGAAGCTGCCGCGCTCGAAGCGGTAAAAACGCGCGCGGCGGACGCGGCGAAATTTTCAGGCGGCGAAACAATCGACTTGAGCCGGTTAAACGCGCCGCTGCTCGCCGCCGAGCTTGCCGCCGAATTCCGGCAGACGGACGCGGCAATCGCTTTTCGCCGGCAGATGCTCGAAACAAATCCGTCCGATTCCGCCAACCGAATCGAGATTGCCGGACTTCTCGCCGCCAAAGGCGAGAAACAGGAAGCCGTAAATCTTCTAAAGCAGATTATCGACGACCGCCACGCGCCACGCGCGGCACGCTGGCAGGCGCGGATGATTCTGTTTGAAATCGGGGCGAACGCAGAGTTTCCGGACGTAAAATTCGACGCGCTTTCGCAGTTTTACAAAGGGCTTTTCGCCGCGCGAAACGGTCGGCACGACGCCGCCGCCGAATTTTTTATAAATTGCCTGATTGCCGACAAAGACGCCGGAAACGCCGCCCGCGAGGAGCTTATCAGGCTTTATGCTTTATCAGACAAACCGTTTGCGGCGTTGAAATTCGCCGAGACTGATAAATCGGCTGTCAAATCCGACGCGCTGCTCGACACGCTTTCCGCAGCGGCGGAAAAAATCGGTGATTACGGCAAAGCAATCGAATTTGAAAAAGCCAAGAGCGCGGCGAGCGGCGAGCGAATCGGGCATTTGCAAAACCTCCTGGAAGAGAAAAACCGGGGCGCGACTGATTTGACGGTCGATTTGGAAAATACGAGAAAATTATGAAGCGGAAAATTTTTACAGTCGTTCTTCTCCTGCTGGTTTCGCTCGCGGCTTTTATCGCGGTTTCGCAGGTCAAAAGCCGCGCGTTTGCGCCCGCCGCCGACTTTCCGCGCGCGGCTCTGGTTTACGTCGAGACCGAAGATTTGCCCGCGCTGATTCGTCTCTGGAACGAATCGAAATTTAAGGAAAAATATCTGGCGAGCGACAATTTCCGGGACTTTAAAAATCGTCATCTCGGTTTAAAGCTCGTCGCTCGCTGGGCGGAGTTTAACGCGGCGACGGGTTTTCCGCTTGATTTGGAGGCGGTTTCTGGGCTGGCGCAAAACAAAGCGGCGATTGCCTTGTATGACATCGGCAGGCTCGAATTCGTCTTTATCGCGCCGATTTCCGAAGAAGCTTTCGCCGCGTCGCGATTCGTGCGGAATCAGACGAATTTCGAAGCTGAAACCCTGCCGGACGGAACAATCGTCTATCGCAAAGCCGTCGAAGCCGACCGCGGGCGGCAAAAACAGGAATTGATTTTTACCGGCGCGAAAGGACGCTTCGTTCTGGCGACGAGCGAAAAACTCCTGGCGCAGACGCTGAACAATATCGACGGCAAAGCTGCGGCGGCGAAAAACAGGCTGATTGACGAGCCTTCGTTTCAGGCTCTGCTGAGCCGCGACGGCGACGGGAAAAACGAAGCTCGCGGCAGCCGCAGCGCGACGGCGAGCGTCTGGGTTAATCAGGCGGCTTTAAACAAAGATTATTATTTCAATCGTTACTGGCTGATGTCGGATGTCGAAAGTCTGGAGAACATTCGCGCGGGAAGTTTCGTTTTTTCGACTGAAGAAGGAAAGTTAATCGAGCGACGGAAATTTCTGCCGAACCAGCCGCAGCCGAATCCGGCGATTATCAAATCCGGCGAAAGCCTGGCGCATCTGCCCGAAAACGCGACGTTTTATCG